>JAZSNX010000216.1:0-7329 GCA_045536665.1 Eubacteriales bacterium | reverse complement strand
ATTGTTTATATGGTGGGCTCGAGAGACTCACGAAGCTGCATAGGTCCTCTTCTGCCGTCAACACAGGGACGGATACCGATAACAGGATAGTCGCCAACGTATCTGTTCTTTGCCATTTCTTATTTCTCCTTCTATAAAATTAATTGAAAATCTATAGCACAAATTTTCAATTTGCTCTTGATTTTATTATAAATATGAATTATAATAATTGCAATAGGCAAAAGCTACAATTTTATTAACAAAATTTAGGTGGTACTATGAGCGAGCATATTTTTGACAGCAATAGATATTCCGTGGTATTTGCTCTTGAGGAGCTTATTGGTGAGGAATGGAATGATGTGGTATGGGACAAAAATCATCATCAAATACAATATCACCGTCTATATTTTCTCACAAGCGGCACGGCAAGACTGCACCTTTACGACAAAACAATAGATCTCGTCCCCGGCAGGGTTTACTTTATACCCGCCTATTCGGTGGTACAAAGCGAGATACACGGAGAAATGAACAAATACTATGTTCACTTTGCGGCTGACTCTCCGATCTTCGCTCTTTACAGATATCTCTCCGACCGCTATTCCGTACCCGCCGACGAGGTTACCGAATACCTTTTCCGCTGTGTCGTCGACAACTACGCAACGGGCACGCACGAGGCATATCTCAAGGTGCAGGGCGCTATGAATCTTCTGCTCGCTCCCTTCTTCTCCGAAATAAGCGCGCAAAGGCACAGTCTCATAAAATTTGAAGCGGTGCTCAGCTACATAGACGAAAACTACAAACGAAATATCCAGCTCTCCGAGCTTGCCGCTATTATGAATATAAGCACGATGTATTTCTCGAATTACTTCAAGCAGGTGTTTAATATCAGCCCGAAGCAGTATATACTCAACAAGCGACTCAGCGAGAGTCAGCGTCTCTTGCTTGAAAGCGAGATGTCCGTCAAGGAGATAGCCTACGCCGTCGGCTTTGAGAACGAAAGCTATTTCTCCGAGTTCTTCTCCAAAAAGGTGGGAATTTCAGCACTTAAATTCAGAAACAGAGATCTTCCGAGGAAAAGAGAAAACATAATATAAAACAAAAATGAGTTGTTTGACAGATCAAACAACTCATTTTTGTTTATTTAAAACTTAATTACTTGACGTTATATAGTTTATCTCGCTTACGCTTCCATCGCTGATACTGAGCTTGAGCGTATATTTACCGCTTGTATAAAGGAGAGCCTTTGCTGTTTCCGAGGTAGGCTCGCCGAGTGCCTCCTTAGCGTCGGCAAGTGACGTTCCTATACATACGCCCTCGGGCGTGCTCACAACGTCGTCACGGAAGGTTATCTGGTCGATGATATTGCCGTCGGTCTTGCTCTCAAGCACGTAAACCTCAATAGACGGATAAACGTATCTCACCTGCGCTCCAAGTCCGCCGCAGTCACCTATCTCCGTTCTGCTCTGGGGCTCGCCGAGCGCCTCTATAACATCATCTGCCTTTGCTCCAAGCTTTATCCTGATATCGTTATAGTCAACGTAGAGCTTTACCTCACCATCGTTCTTATCGCCATTTCCGGACGAAGAGCCGCCTCTATCCGCTGAGTTATCTTTTCCACCGTCACAGGCAACGCAGAAGAATACGCAAAGCGTGACCAACAAAAGTGAAATTATTATTTTTAAAGTCTTCATACAGCCTCCTTATGAATTTCTCTCCTTATAATATTCATCAACACGCGCGCTCCAAGCGGCTACGTGCGCCTCGCTGTGCGCAACGTCTCCAAGCCCGTGCTTTTCCTTAAGTATCTTGCCGAAATAGTCTGTCGTCTTTTCAGCGCCGTACACGTTGAGGTGAACGCCCTTATCGTAGGTATCGGTCGAGTAATCGATGCCAATACTCTCAGTTTCGGGAATGAGATTGTAGTAGGCAAGCCCCTTAGAAGCGGCATACTCACTCACCTGCTCGTCCCACTCGTCGTACCACCAATATCCCCATGAATTAGTTGGAGATTTGATAAGTATGAGCTCAGCTCCGTTTTCTACACACAGCGCCCTCATTTTTTCAAGATAGTCCATAGAGGTCTGCGGCAGAGTATAGTCAAGCAGCTCTCTGCCCTCCGCCATGTCGCCGCTCTCCATAGGCACTATATTTTTTTGCATAAGATAGCCGCTGTGAGAAACCTTTTTACTCCTGAACATATACTTGAAGTCATTCTTCTCAAGCTCGGTTATTCTCGAGTGAAAGCGAAAAAGCGGAAAGACGTAATCGACAAAGCTCTCGTCCTCAGTCATAGACGCGCGTATCGCGTCTATTTTGGTTTTTGACCACTTCATACCGTCAAGCGTCATTCTATTGTATGCCTCGTTCTGCGGCTCTCCGTATTTAAGGGCGAGCACGTTGAACACCACAGCCTTCGGCTTTTCGTATCTCAGCGTGTCCTCAAGCAGATAGTACGACTGCCAGGTAAGCTGCTGGGCGCTTCCGCGAACATACGAGGAAATACCGTGCTTTTCCCACAAATACGCGGGAATAAAGCTCTCATAGACCTCGCAGTCTCCTATAAACACCACGTCGTGCTCCCCTGCCTCAGCGTAGTATTCGCCTACTAAAAGACCTTCGGGATTGGACGTATATTTTGGAACTACAAGCGCCTGTAGGAGTCCAAGCAAAAGCGCTGTGACAAGAAAAGCGCAAACAGTTATCAAAATTCTTTTTTTCATTTGATCTTCCTATCAGAATTGATTGTAGATAAATTGCGACGCGTCATAGCCAGCGCCGTAAGCGCCGAGCATTATAACAGCCAAAAAGAGCGCGACGCAAAGGAATGCGGAAAGCAAGGGCTTTTCCCAAAGCTTCTCTCTGACACTTCCCTTTGCGTGTATATTACTTACAGCGTACACCACGCAAACACCGACGAGGATAATTATAAAGTCGGCAAGTCCGAGTCCAAGGTCGAATATGCCGCCGCCAAACAGCGAGCCTATTCCCCTGAAGGTAAACATACTTCCCCACATAGCGAACGTCACTCCGACGTTGCGATAGCAGTCAAGCGAGCGGATAAGTCCCATCAAAAGGAATGTTCTTACCGCCATAAATTTGCCGTACACGACCGACGAAGTAAGCCTCGGGAATCGGTCGTGGAATTTCTTATATGTCGGCTCAAGTGTCTCAGAGACTATTATCACAAGGCAGTTAAGCAAGCCCCAAACGATAAAGTTCCAGCCCGCTCCGTGCCAAAGTCCCGTCAAAAACCACGTCACGCCGCTTGCGAGATACGCCACGGTCTTGCTTGCCGCGCGTCTGCCTATCTTGCCCGAAAGGAATTTGTTGAGCTTCATAACGGGTGCTGTGACCGAAAATGGCGTGAATATGTAGTCCTTAAACCATGTTCCCATCGTGATATGCCAGCGACGCCAGTATTCCTTCGTAGACCTTGAGGAGAACGGTCTGTCGAAGTTCTCCGCGAGTCTTATTCCCATCGCCTCGGCAATACCTATGGTGATATCTATACCGCCTGTAAAGTCGGCGTATATCTGAATGGAATAAAGTATTATGAGCAACAGCACATATATTCCGCGAAAATCCTCGGGAGAATCAAGCATAGTGTTCATAGCCACAAGCACTCTGTCGGCTATGACCAGCTTTTTAAAATATCCCCAAAGAATTCTTTGCAGACCAAAGGTAAAGGTCTTTGCCTCAAATCTATGCGGGGTAGTAAGCTGAGCGCCAAGCTCGGAAAACCTTGAGATAGGTCCTTGCACAAGCTGTGGGAAGAACGACACGAACAGCGCGAGCTTTGCGGGATTTTTCTCCACCTCTGCCTTTGCGCGGTACACGTCGATAAGATACCCCATCGTCTGGAAGGTATAAAACGATATACCCATAGGCAAAATGAGCGACGGTATCGTAAGTCCCTCTCTGCCGAAAAGCGAAAGGACGCCGTTTACGTTATGTACCGCAAAGGCGGTATACTTAAGCACGGCAAGCACGCCGAAATTAAGCACAAGCCCCCAAAGAAGGATATGAAAGCGCTTTTTCTTGGCTCTTGCTCTGTACGCCTTTCTTTCTTCCTTTGAAAGAGTTTCTCTGTTTTGCTCGATATAGCCGTTTTCTTTCTCAAGTGCCCTGCCCATAAGACGGGAGATGACATACGCCGAGACGGTGGTGAAAAGTATGAATATAAAATATTCAAGCCCCGCGAAGGCATAGAAAACGTAGCTTCCTATAAGCAGCGTTACCCATTGCCACCTCTTTGGCGCGAGAAAATAAACGGCGAACATAATTGCCAGAAAGGCAATAAATCCATATGAGGTAAAAAGCATTCCCTCTTATTCCTCGTCAAGCTTATTTATAAGCGCAAATAAGGCATCGGCACTATTGAAGTTCTCGGGAACTATCTCCTCGGCAGGTATAGTTACGCCGAACTCCGTATCAATAGCCGCCACAAGCGACACGATATCAAGAGAATCGAGTATTCCGTCGTCAATAAGGTCGGCGGTATTAGCGAAGTCCACCTCGGGGTGAAGCTCCGCAAGTATTTCCAAAAGCTTTTCCATATATAAGATCTTCCTTTCGAAGTATTAGACTTATCATTCGGTCATCGCGATAAGCGCTCTGCGGTCTACCTTGCCGTTATCCGTCAGCGGTATTGCCGACAGCCGCTTATAGGTGGCAGGAAGCATATATCTCGGTAGCAGCGAGACAAGAGCGCTCATAAGCGTTTTCTCATCACTCTCACCAACAAAAAAGAGTACTATCTCTTTTTTGTCCCTGTTGTATACGCACACCGCTCTGCCGATACCGTCCTGCTTCATAGCGACGCTCTCTATCTCGCCAAGCTCTATGCGGTGACCCATATGCTTTATCTGATTGTCCTTACGGCAAACAAAAACAAGCTCGCCATATTCATTGTATCTGCCTATATCGCCCGTTCGGTATATGAGCTCCCTATACGCTCTCTGCAACGGGTTTTGCGCGAATGCCTCGTCGGTACGCTCGGGATCGTTATAATACCCCATCGTCACGCACGTTCCACGAATACATATCTCCCCCTCGTCCGCGCGCTTATTCTCGGTATCAAGGAGAATTATCTCGGTATTGTCAAAGGGGCGTCCGACAGGTATAGGCTCGTCCTCCGAGAGTTCTCTCGCCGCATACCAATAACAGGACATTCCCGTTGCCTCGGTAGGTCCGTAGAGATTGAAAAACCTCGCGTCAGGGAGAGCCGCGCGCCACAGGTCGTATTGCTTGCGAGGAAAGACCTCACTTCCAAATGCCACCGTTGTGAGATATTTGGGCGTATGCGCCTCAAGCGCGCCGAGCGAGGATATCTGCGTAAGCGCGGATACCACCCAGCACACCGTATTTATCTTATAAGCATCGAGATACTCAACAAGCTTCACGGGGAAAGAAAACAGCATACGAGGAACAAAATAGGTCGTCGCGCCAAGCTTGAGTGTCGGCATAAGCTCCTTTAGGGGAGCGTCGAAATAAAGCGGCGTCTGATTCGCGAACACCGTGTCCTCACTAAATCCGAGTGCCGCTGTCAGCGACTCGGTATAATCTATCACCGAGCGGTGGCAGGCTACAACTCCCTTTGGAACGCCCGTAGAGCCCGAGGTGAACACAACGTAGATAGCGTCGGTATCGCATTGCCTGTCTCTTACTCTCGCGAGAGCCTCGGCGTCCACTTCACCCGCGCATATATCATCATAAAGGAAAGTATGCTCAAGGCAAAGGCTCTGTGCCGTATTATAGTTCTTTTTATCCGCAATAACGGCACGGGGACGAAGATTTTCAAGTATCGCGTCTATTCGCGCGCGCGGCATCTTCTCGTCAAGACAAACGTAGAAGCAGCCCGCATATATAACGCCCCAAAACGCCGTTACCGTTCTTGGGTGCTTGTCCATAAATATCACGACGCTCTCGCCGTAAAGCCCCTTCTCGCAAAGAAGTGAGCCTATCGACCTTGCCTCGGCATATACCTCGGAAAAGGTCATACTCTCCTTCCCCGTTGAAAAGGCTGTTTTTTCGGGGACTCTCGGAGCTGTCGCCTCAAGATATTCAAGTATATTCTTCTGCATTTTTACTCCTGATTCAGCTTATGACCTTGGTTGACGCCTTGGGATAGTCGGACGGATCGAACTCGTAGAAATCGTAGCCGAGAGACGAGGTCGGCTGATAGCTTTGTATCTTGGAAAGCGTCATAAGACAGCCGTTGTTCGTGCCGTCGGAGAATTTCCCCTTCAGGCGCGTAGCGTCATAATAATACCACTGATCCTCGGTTACTCCTATATTGACAACACACCAGAAATGAGTTCCCTCACTGCTCGGAATGTTTGAATTATCTCTTTGTATTCCAACGTTCTCTATGCCAAAATACTCGAAGAATGCCTTTGAAAGCGAATAGTAGGAGTAGCAGTCACCCTGCTCTCTGTCAAGCGTCCTGTGAGCCTCCTCGACCCAGTCTGTCTCCCAGTTCTTACGGTTGATGTTCGGGGTGTTTGAGATATTGACAAAAGCGATAGCGTTTACGTACTTGTATATTGACTGAACCTTTTTCTTTGTAGTCGAGTTTTTGTCCGCGCCAAAGTCCGAGTCGTCTACTATCAGCTTTATCTTGTCCATAAGACCGTCGTAGGAGTACTCCTTTTTGGTGACCACTACCTTGACGGTATAGTCCTTGGAGTTGCCCGCGCTGTCGGACACCGTATAGGTTACGGAATATATACCCGGCTCGTCAAGCTTAACGCCCGAATTATCCACCGCGATAATTTTACCCGTACCGCTGTCATCATTAACGGTTATATAGCTCTTCCACTGCGCGTTCTCACCCGCAAAAAGATATATAACATCGCCATCGTTTATTGTGATAGTAGGCGCTTTTCTATCTCCGTTTCCGCCTACGTCGCCGCCATCGCCCGACGGTGAGGACGAGCCTCCCGCAAGATCAACGATAAGCGCGACCGTAGACACAAGAAAAGCGAACGTGAGCACCACGACCGTTATCTTGATAATAAGAAATACTAAATTTCTATGCTTTTTCGCGTCCTTACGCCAAGCGTTCAATTCATCTTTATATGACAAAATGGACCTCCATTTTTAATCAAAATTCAATATATAGATACACGTAATAATATTATACTATATATAGGTCGGTTTGTCAATAAATAATTGACCGCAAATAAGCTGTTTTTTTGTACTAAAAAATCGAATTTACGGCATAAAAAAGTTATTTCTTAAATTAGGATCTATCGAATAGTTAGTTTATGACATAGAACAAACGTTTAGACAGATTTAACAAGTCGTAGGGGCGATTCACGAATCGCCCGCGGGTCATTCGTGAATGAC
>JAZSNX010000190.1:0-2093 GCA_045536665.1 Eubacteriales bacterium | reverse complement strand
TCCGGAGTGGCCTCTCTTGTCCCTTTGGGACATTCACCTTCAGGGGGACCACCGTAGGTGGTGGATGAGTAGCCCTTATTATGTAGGAACCCGTTGCGGATGCAACGGGTTCCTTTTATCTATATAGTTGGATAAAAATGAAAAAAATATAAACAAATTTTAGCAGATATATTGACAAAGTTAACACTTGAATATATAATAAAACACAGAACGAAACGCGTTTCGGAACGCGTTATTATTTGGAAAGAGAGTAAATATATGGCAATAAGTAAAACACAAGCAAACAAGAGCAAATGTCTGCACGCTGCGGCAAAGCTCTTTTTGGCAAAGGGCTATACCGAATCCACGGTAAGGGATATTGCCGACGAGGCAGGTATCAATTTAAGTGCAATGGTACGAGCCTGCGGCTCAAAGGAGGACATACTCTGTGAGCTCGTCGCCTACGTGCTTGAGGGACAGTTTAAATCGGTTGAACGCATACTTGACGGTATCACGGACGACAAGATACTGTTTTATGCGGCAGAGACTACTCTGCAGCTTTATATGGCAGAGTCAAGTGAGCATATCAGAGAGATGTATTCGGTGTCCTATTCCTTGCCTAAGACCTCTTCGATAATATATCACGCGATCACGCATAAGCTCGAAAATATTTTTAAGGAGCATCTTCCCGACCTTGAAACAAAGGATTTCTACGAATACGAAATAGCATCTGCGGGAATTATGCGTAACTTTATGACGGTACCCTGCGATATGTATTTCACAATGGAGAGAAAGGTAGCACGTTTCCTTGAGACCACGTTTTTGGTCTACCGTGTTCCGGACGAAAAGATAAACGAAGCAATAGAGTTCGTATCAAAGTTCGATTATCCGACTATAGCACAAAACGTCATTTCAAATATGCTTGCATATCTCGAGTCACAAACCTAAAAAACAAACTCTCAGGAGGAAAAATATATGAAAAAGCTTATAAGTATTTTACTTGCGGCAATAATGCTCATCGGTATGATACCCTTTTCTGTATTTGCAGCAGACGGAATTACATATACCGATACAGACGGAAACGGTGTGCTTGACGAAGACAGGTACACCTTGACCGAGGATCTCACGATAGAAAGCGATAAGACCTTAACTATAAACGAGGGACAGATCCTCATTATTGAAAAAGGAGCTTCTCTTAATATTTTGGGGTCGCTTGTAAATAACGGAAAGATCTACAACTACGGTATTGTAGAGGGAAATGTAAACTGTCTGAAAAACACAGATTTTACTAATTACGGTATAATACTTTGGCCCGCTGCTCTGACTACCGATAAATACGACGTCAACGACGACGGAGCAAAGGATTCCGTCTATGAGATAAGCAACAGCGGTCAGCTCTATTGGTTTGCGGCACTCGTAAACGGTACTCTCCCCAACGAATTGAAAAATCCAAGGGCAAACGCCGTTCTTACCAACGACATTACCGTAAACAGCAAGGTAATAGATGAAAACGGCGAGCTTATCGGAGACGGCTCGAATCTCTTTGAATGGACACCCATTGATGAGTTCAGAGGCATCTTTGACGGACGGGGCTATGATATCAAGGGATTATACTATAATGATCCAAACCATAATCAGATAGGTCTGTTCAAATATACCCACTCGGGAAGCGTTATCCGCAATCTCGGCGTTATCGATTCTTACTTTTGCGGTAACCAAAGCGTAGGAGCTATAGCGGGACAGAGCTCAAGCACCGTATATAACTGTCACAGCAGCTCAACCGTTGTCTCCGGCATAGGCGGAGGTGCGGGCGGTATCGCGGGTTATCAGGCAACAGCAAAGATATACCGCTGCCATAACACGGGGCTGGTGATCGGATGGTACCACTTAGGCGGTATTGCAGGCAGCAACTACCGTACTGAGATCGCTGATTGCTATAACAGTGGCAGTGTTGTGGGAACGACCGCGAATTATGAATCAGATGCAGGCGGCATCGTAGGTTATCACAACAAGTCCAGCGTGCAGAACTGCTATAACATCGGAAGTGTTGAAGGATATCATAACGTTGCGCAGATAGCAGCTTACAGATATAACAGTCCTACGGTTGATAACTG
>JAZSNX010000098.1:0-6739 GCA_045536665.1 Eubacteriales bacterium | reverse complement strand
TCACTATTACCTATTACTTGCCAAAAATCGACAAGGGGATTTCAGTGAAGAGTGAAGAGATAATAGTGAAAAAGTAAAGATCGACAAGCCTCTGTCGAAGCTTGTCGATCTTTGGTGGGAGATGGTGGATTCGGACCACCGAAGTCAGTGACAACAGATTTACAGTCTGCCCCCTTTGGCCGCTCGGGAAATCCCCCATATGGAGCTGGTGATCGGAGTCGAACCAACAACCTGCTGATTACAAATCAGCTGCTCTGCCATTGAGCCACACCAGCGAACTTTTCAGCGTTGCCTTACGCAACGGTATATATTATAACATATCAATTGCGGTTTGTCAAGCATATTTTTTAAAAAAAATAATTTTATTTGTGTTTGCTTTTTTTACTCGAATTTATATGCGATATATATGCAAAAACACTAATAATTATAAAAATCAACCGTTAGTATGTTGATTTTTTTAAGAAGTTGTGGTATCATAATCTTATAAGACAGGAGGTAAAATATGGAGTATATATTCAAATCGCAAGATCTAACCAAGAGCTATAAAAATCACAAGGCGTTGAATGGCGTTACAATGAATATTAAAAGAGGCGATATTTACGGCTTCGTCGGTGAAAACGGCTCGGGTAAGACAACTATTATAAGAGTAATTACAGGTCTGATCTTTCCTGACTCCGGCAGCTTTGAGCTGTTCGGCGTTCCAAACACATCTTCACAGATACTGAATGTAAGAAAAAGACTTGGCGCTATCGTAGAATCTCCGTCGATCTATCTTAATATGTCGGCTTACGATAATCTGAAAATGCAAGCTGATATATTAGGCTCACGAGACGAAAGCAAAATAAAGGAAGCGCTGTCCTTAGTTGGTCTTTCATATCTTGAGAATGACAAGAAAAAAGCGGGAGATTTTTCTCTTGGTATGCGTCAAAGGCTTGGGATAGCTATGGCGCTTCTGCTTGACCCCGAGCTTTTGATACTTGACGAGCCTATGAACGGTCTTGATCCCGCAGGTATCGTTGAGATACGTGAGCTTATATTGAAGCTTAATAAGGAAAGGAATATTACGTTCCTTATCTCCTCGCATATTTTGACAGAGCTCGCGCTTGTAGCGACAAATTACGGTATTATATCAAAGGGTAAGATCATTAAGGAGATCTCCTCAGAGCAGCTGCAAAGCGAATGCAGACATTATACCTTTATTGAGGCGGACGACCGCGAGGCGCTTGTCGCTGCTCTTGCGGAGCATTTTGACGCAAATGACATTGAGCCTGTCGCAGGCGGAGCGAAGATATATGGAGACATATCTCTAAATGATACGATTTCCGGAATTATTGACGCGGGTATTACTATAACCGCGATCAACACGGTAAAATCAAGCATTGAGGATTATTACCTGTCCTTGATAGGAGGAAAGAAAAATGACTAATCTGCTCAAAACCGATCTTAAGCGTCTGTTTAAGGATAAGCTGTTTTTGGTTACCTGCATAATTGCGGCAGCCCTTGCTATCCTTTCGCCGCTTTTAAACGTACTCATCTTTTCGGCTCTCGACGCGGTGGAATCTCTTGAAATGCTTGGAATGATGCCAACGGCAAAGTCGTTCTTCTTTCAGTCATTTCTTCCGGGAAATAATATGGGCTTGATAATGCCTATTTTGGTTGCTATTATTCTCTGTAAGGACTTTAGTCAGGGCACGGTAAGAAACAAGATCATTTGCGGACATTCAAGACGCTCTATCTTTTTATCGATGTTTATATCCAGCTCTGTTGTATCGTCGGTTATTATGGTGGGACAGGGACTTATAACTCTTTTCTTCTCGCTTATATTCTTTGAATACTCGACAGAAGCCTTTACGTTTTCAGAGCTTGGCTACTTTTTGCTCTCACTTGCTTTTGAGATATTGGTCTACGTGCTTATTTCCGCTATTATCTCATTCTTGTGCGTATCTATGAAAAACGCGGGTCTGGCGGTCGTTATGTACGTGGCAGTCAATTTTCTCTTTGCGATCGTCGGCTCTGTTACTATGATAGCAGGCGCGTTCACAGAGGCAGACACGATCGGATATAAGGTGCTGGAATTTTTTAATAATACTAACGTTTTCACGTCCACGCTGATAGGTAGCGGTGTTAGCTATTCGGCAAAGGATATCTTCTATATCCTTATGCCAAGCCTTGGCGGCAGCGCGCTTGCCGTGTTGTTCGGAAGCGTGATATTCAACAAAAAGGATCTGAAATAAAGCAAAAGAACACGGGGGAGCAATTTCCTGTGTTCTTTTTTGTAAAGTCTACAAAAATCGTTAAAACGCTTGACATGGCGAGCTTTATGGTGTATCATAGTATTGATAACTAAATTATGTGAGGAGATATATCATGACAAAGGAAGAGCTTCACGGTCTTGTTGCCGACGCCGTGAATGACGCGGAGCTGAAGTCGGGAGACATTCCCGCCATAGACCTGTACGTAGACCAGATAATAAATCTTGTATCGGGTAAGCTTGATGAGGGCTCGGAGCGTTACCGTGACCGTCTGCTTACCAAAACTATGATAAACAACTACTCCAAGGATGGGATAATAATGCCCGTCAAGGGAAAGAAGTACAATAAGGAGCAGATAATGCAGATGCTCTGCGTGTACTCTCTCAAAAACACGCTTTCAATAAGCGAGATAAAGAGGCTTCTTTGGGGAGTGTATGGTATCGAGGGCTTTGGCGAGGACGAGCTTGTCAGGCTTTACGATGGCTATCAGGATATCAAGCAGGATAACAGGGAATATTCAAAGGAGCTGCTTGACGAGATAGTAGACAAGAATTCTCTTGACATTACCGACGATAAGGACTACGCGCTGACAGTCTGCGCTCTTGTATCCCTCAGCGCGCACCTTAAGAGTATAGCGCAGGCAATGATAGAGACAAAATTCCCCGAGCCTGTTGACGAGGACGAGGAAAAGGAAAAAGAAAAGACTAAGGAAAAGAAAGAGAAAAAAGACAAGCCGAAAAAGAAGAAAAAGGACGAAGAAAGATCCGAATAAAAGCATTGCGGGAGGCTGATAGCCTCCCCTACATTTTCTATTGCGTTTGCGCGTTTCGTAGGGGAGGATATCATCCTCCCGCTTTTATAGTTCCAAACTCACCGATAGATCCTAATTTACCCATCAACGAAATGTAATTTCTTATAACTTCTTGAAATGGGTATTTGGGAAAACTTCTTTTGAAGAAGTCTTCCCATAAAAGCGTTTCATTAACTAAAACGCTTGCTCGATAGCCTCAAGTATCTTAAATCTTGCCTCGTAGGTAGGTTCGCTTGTTTCGGTGATTATTTTATACTGCTCGGGCGTAAGTCCAACGGCGATAAAAGCGTCCTCGTTTGTCGTTTGCTTTGAGGCGGCGTCGAGGCAGAGCGGGGGAAAGAGCACGCACCACCAGTTTTGTCCCGCCGCTTCTCCAATAAGCACTTGGAGCGAGAGATATTTTCCCGACGGGAAACAAAGAGAGCCGTAGGTCTTTCTCGGGTACTCCTCCTCGCAAAGGCGGACTTCGACATCATATGAATATCCAAGCCTCTCTATTTCCGCCTTGGCGCATTCCCGTATTTTTTCGATATTTGCGAGTGTGTGCGCTTTTGCTTCTTCGATAGTCTCGCAATCCGCGCTTATGAGGTCGGTCCTTGCGAGTATGGCGTCCCTGACGCTCAGCTTGAGCGCCTGATCGGACTCGCTGTCCGAGTTCGCGACGACGTGCAGACGCATAACGCTGTCGTATATGCTGTCCTCTCCGTGAACAGGCAACAAACCGATAAGCGCGAAAATGAGGCAAAGCGTGACGGTAAACGTAAGTATTTTTTTCATAAAAAAAGCTCCTTTTGTGTTGTGATATATTATCATTCCACAAAAAGGAGCGTTTTATTCATATCTTAAAAAATTTCCAACAAAATTTCCCGATAGCTCATATTGCTATTGAGTGTCCACTCACCGAGTAGCAGAGAGATATCGTCGCTCTTGCCCTTGGAGCGCAGATAAAGATAAAAGACAAAGTCATTTTTTATTATCCCTATATCCTTGAGCATATGCGAGAGCTGCTTGTCAGTTATGGGAGAGGGGACTGTCAAAGTCGCTGCTTTGTCGGGCTTTACGAAGGCATACATATCATTAGCGACGGATATTATGATGCAGGCGAGCAGTACCGATAAAAGGAAAAGCGGAACTACTATTCCGAGCGCTCTACGAGTACTGAAACTTGCTTCCCCCGTCATATATACGACCTCCCTTTGCAATTACAACCAAGCTATTATAAGAGCTATTATGTAAACGGCAAGGCAAGCGATAGCCGACGGAGCTTTGATCACCTCAAGATAAGACGCTCTTATCTTGTCGGGCTGTGTGATAACGGGCTGACGGTATTCCGCCGAATATCCTTTATAGAGATATTTCTTATAGAGCATCGACGCCTGAGCGCAGAATATTATCGCGGAAATAAAGAACAGCAGCGCAACGAGAAATACGAAAAATCCCGAGCTTGTGGAAAGACCGTACAGCGCGTTCATATACGGCTGACCGAACAGTCCGAAAAGATTGTAAAGAAAATGTACTATTATAGCGCCAAAAAGGGAGCGAGTTGAGTAAAGCGTCAGTGAAAGTATTGCGCCAGCAAAGAGATAAACGGGAAGATTGACTATATTGAAATGCAAAAGTCCAAAGAAAAGAGAGCTGAATATGACGGCTCTCGTGACACCGCCTTTTTCATACTCATAGCATACGATACCGCGGTAAACGAACTCCTCACAGACCGCGGGGAGCACGGCGTATGCCAAAACGAGATACAGCTTTGACGTAACTGTGCCGTTATCCTTGGAGATAAAGGTATCGTAAAGCGAGAAATTGGACGAAAGGGTGTCAAGTCCGTCAAAAAGAATACTAAGAAGCAGACCGCCTGTTATCATAAGCACGGTGGCGCAAAGCATAAGTGGGATAGATGAAAGATGGGGCGGCTTTAGACGAAGATGCGAGACGTAGCTCTCTCCGCTGAAGCGACACCATATAGCCGCGGGAAGCAGGAATATCATCATTTGCAGAATGACCACGCTGAAATATTCGTTCTCCCTGTTTATAAGAGTGAGGTCTATTATTTTGGAAAGAAGCAGCAAAATATACGTTGCGAGCACGACGACGGTCGGCTGAAGCACTATTGTCTTTGCTTTTTTTCTCGGTGTCCTTTGTTTGGCGTCATTTTTTTGCATCGCTACGCGTTACTCCTTTCTCCGTAATAATAGTATCTACACAAATATCGTTTTTATTCGAGGGAAGCGCCTCACAGGTGCAAGCACTGTACGAAACTCCTACGCTACGCACGCGCGCTCCCGCTAAAAAGCGGTCGTAATAGCCCTTTCCGTAGCCTATGCGAGTGCCGCGGCCATCAAAGGCAAGCGCGGGAACTACGCACACGCACTCCCCGATAAGGCGTGCTTTTTTTGCGCTCTTGCTCGGCTCTGGTATGCCGTAAGTGCCTGCTTCCATATCCCCGAGTCGTTCTACGTAGCGAAAGTCAAGCTCGCAGGTGTCGGTGATAGATATGGGGAAAGCTACTCTTACTCCTTTTTTAAAAAGGCTCTCGGCAAACGGCAGAATATTAGGCTCACCCTTTACGGGATAAAACAACAGTACCGTGTCTGCCGATACGTATCTCTCAAGTTGTTCGCATATCGCCCTGTCAAGCTCCGCGCGCTCAGCGTCCGTTAGATCCTTGCGTACTTGCTTGAAGTATGCGCGAGCCTCAGCCTTACTTGAAAACTCAGTCTGCGATGACCGCATTTCTCAGATCATCGGCAAACGCCTTGCCCTTGAATATCTCAACTATCTTAAGTCCCATCTCAAGTGCCGCTCCCATGCCCTTTGCCGTGAGCACGTTGTCGTCGAGTACTACCTTGCGTTCAGGTATTGTCGCGCCCGTCAGTCTGTCCTCAAAGCCCGGATAGCAAACTGCCTGCTTACCCTTGAGAAGACCCATATCTCCGAGTATCGAGGGAGCTGCGCAGATAGCGGCGATATAACTGTCGTAGTCAACGGCGGAGCGTATAGCGCCGATCACAGTCTTGCTTGCGGCAAGATTCAGCGTGCCTGGCATTCCGCCGGGAAGAAAGACCATTTCCATATCATCAGCACGAAAATCGACGTCGGCGATATCGGCAAGCACAGTAATGCCGTGAGCGCCCGTGACGGACTTTCCGCCAACGCCTACCGTCGTTACGTCGATAGAAGCGCGGCGCATAAGATCAAGAGGGCAGAGAGCCTCGATCTCCTCAAAGCCCTCGGCTAAAAACATATATACCATAGCTTTTCTCCGTGGTTATTTTGTGAAATACTCTTCAAGGGCGTCAAGGGCTACCTCGCGCTCCTCATGCGCCTCAAGGTCCTTTATCTTGACGATACCGTTATCAAGCTCGCTTGAGCCCATTATTGCGATATGGCTGAAATGTCCCTTAACGGCGTAGTCTATCTGCTTGCCGAATTTCTTTGAGCCCATAAACAGAGCGGCTGTTACGCCAAGGCTCTGAAGCTTGTCCGTAAGCTTCATATATTCGGTGTAGGGAACGTCGTCAAAGCGAGTGACGAGCACCTTGGTCTCGGTCTTGTAAAGGTCGGGAATGAGGTCGTGAGTCACAAGGAAGTTCTCAAGAGTTACGTCTCCCATTCCGTAGCCCACACCAGACACCTTTGCGTTCTTAACGAAAAGACCGACGAGGTTGTCGTA
>JAZSNX010000036.1:0-10880 GCA_045536665.1 Eubacteriales bacterium | reverse complement strand
GCCATATTATGTAAATCTATTGAAAACAATAAGGGATACCAATTGGTATCCCTTAAATTAAGAAAATCAATTATTTGTATTTTCTCTTGCGAGCTGCTTCCGACTTTTTCTTGCGCTTTACGCTGGGCTTCTCATAGTGTTCTCTTTTGCGAAGCTCGGTAAGGACGCCGGAACGAGCGGTTGCACGCTTAAAGCGACGAAGAGCACTGTCCAAGGACTCGCCTTCCTTAACCTTTATTTCTGCCATGTTTTTTCCCTCCCTCCGCATATTGCCAGAGACAATTTCATAAATCGGATAATATTATACACTAAAATCAGACGTTTGTCAAGAACTTTTTAAAATATTATGAGAATTTTAGAAAGTATTGCTTCACAGGCATATGAGATTGAGATCCCATGCGGGAATGTACGCGTATCTGCGCAGATAAAGCTTGTAATCGTGGCGAAGCGCTTTTATTTGCGTAGGCAGGGCAAAGATGTCCTCACTTCGGTGATAAACCGACACCAAAAGACGTGGGCGGAAATTGAGTATCGTGCTCTCACTTCCCTCGATAGCTTCTTTCTCACAGCCCTCTACGTCGTATTTGACGTAGTCGACACTTTTGCCGCCAAGCGCCTTGTCGAGCGACGTTGCCGCTACCTCGACTGTCTTGCCGCGGGCGAAAAGCCCCGAGTTCCTATTGCCCTCGTCGCCAAAGATGAGCGTTGTGTCTTCGCTCCAAGCGGCGGCGTTTATCTTGTTTACCGACGGCGAGCCGTCAAGCGTGTCGCAGTATTCGCAAAGCTTGCGAAAGCTGCGTCGGTCGGGTTCAAAGGCGGTGACTGACGAAAGACTCGGAGCAAAACGAATAAGCTCACGGATAGTATCACCGTTGTACGCGCCAAGGTCCGCGTATGAGACGATGCTCTCAGCGTCTAAGAGCTTGGTATACACCTCGTCCTTGTCGTTCTCCGCATCAAAAAGATAGTCGATTTTTCCCGTAAGCTTATAGGCAATAACGTTTTCGTATATGTGTCTTGATAGATCGTCCTCAAAAAGCGCGTAGACAGCCTCAAGCTCTCGTTTGTGCTTGCGGGCAAAGTCAAGCGTGAAGAGTGTTTCGCCGCAAACGGGTACGTCGGGGGCGTACAGCTCGCACTCCGAGGCTATTGCGCGTATATTTCGCAGAACGTCGGGAAGGGAGCTCGCGAAGGAGAGCAGAACTATCATATCGTCAGCTCCGTATTTTTGCTTTACGTCGGAATACGAGAGCACTTGCTTTCCATGGAATGAGTGACCTCTTACAAAGCCGTCGCTTGCGAAAAAATCGCACACCTCTATCCCGTACCTGTCACAAACGGAAAGTATCTTGTCCGCTCCGTTTCCCATGCCGTACATAACTATTTTTTTGTCAGTGGAGGCAAGATAGCTCCAAAGGTCGGTTTTTATTGAAAAAGGCGTGAAATTCATAGCGTCTCCTTGACTTTTGCGTATGTGTATGATATAATTTTTATATATGCTTATTTTAACACAAATTGGAGGAAAAATCAATATGGATTGCTTATTCTGCAAAATAATAGACGGAGCTATACCGTCAAATAAGGTCTACGAGGACGATATGTGTCTCGCTTTCCATGATATCGCTCCGCAAGCGCCCGTTCACGTGCTTATAATTCCCAAGACCCATCTCGCGTCTGCTGATGAGGTCAACGCGGATAATTCTAAGTACGTAGCGCATATATTCGAGGTGATACCGTCTATCGCGGCGAAGCTCGGACTTGTAAACGGCTATCGCGTTATAACAAACTGCGGTGAGGACGGCGCGCAGACTGTAAAGCATCTTCATTTCCACCTTCTCGGCGGTAGGAAGCTCCCCGAGAGCATGGGCTAAGCCATGGCGATTGGAACACCGCCCCCTGTTGGCGGAAAGCAGGATCATTATAACAGAGTAGAGCCGCTTAAGGGCATTGGGGATATTCCGCGTTTTTTGCGCGACCTATGCAAAGGCTTCTTCTCAAGGCTGTTCTATACCTTCAAGATGGTGTGGGATACGGGTCATTGGATACTTTTCTCTATGCTCGCTATCACTATACTCACGGGTATTTTGCCGATAGTCGGCTCGCTTATATCGAGAGAGATACTAAATGAGCTTCAGGAGGTCATATCCGCAAGGCTGGTCGCGGACACGCTCGGCACGGCTTATAACACGGTTTTCTGGGGCTCTATGATAATGTTCCTGTTGATATTCTTCTTTATCTACAGGATACTCAATAACGTCGTAAGCAGACTCAATACGGCAGTCACGAGAATTGCGGGCGAAAAGGTCGTAAGACACGTCAAGCTTCAGATAATGAACAAGGCAAAGGAGATAGACCTTGCTTGCTTCGACCTGCCCGAGTTTTACGAAAAGCTGGAGAACGCAAACCGTGAGGCGGGAATGCGCCCCATATCCGTGCTCTCCTCAACCTTTGACGCCATAAGCAAGTTTATAAGCCTTGTCTCATATATCGTTATTCTCGTAACAGCGCCCGATATGTGGTGGGCGGCGATAGTGATGATAGTGGTCTCTTTGCCAACCGCTATAATAAGCTTTACGTATAGGCGCAAGAACTTTATGTATATGCGCCACCGTTCAAAGGACCGCCGTCAGATGAACTATTACTCGGATATTATGGTAAACAAGGATATGGTCAAGGAGATACGTATGTTCGACCTTGGCGATAGCTTTACCGACCGCTTCGAGAACGTTTTTGCGGGATACTATAAGGGGATAAGAAAGCTTATAGTCAAGGAAAATGTGCTTCAGCTTATCGTTACGGTAATGTCCTCGGTGGTAAACTGCGTATTCTTCGCTATGATAGCGTGGCACGTGCTGAACGGAAGATTGCAGATAGGAGACTACTCTTTGTATACAGGCGCGCTTACCTCTATCGCGACTACGGTGTCGTCGCTGATAATAGTATCGGCAAACGTTTACGAGGGAACGCTGTTTATCGACAACCTGATTTCCTTTGTAAAGACCGAGCCAAAGCTCGTTCCGACGGCTGAAGAGCCCGTGCGTGTTTCTCACGGCACGGCGCATACCATAGAATTTCAGAACGTCAGCTTTGCGTACCCGGGAACGGATAAATACGTTCTCAAGAACGTAAATCTTACGATAAGACCAGGCGAGACGGCAGTTCTCGTAGGACTTAACGGAGCTGGAAAAACGACGTTTATAAAGCTCCTTACAAGGCTTTATGACCCTACCGAGGGAAGGATACTGCTTGATGGCAGGGATATACGCGAGTATGACGTCAAGGACCTTTACAGTATGTTCGGCATAATCTTTCAGGACTTCGGCAAGTACGCCGTTAGCGTTGCCGATAATATAGAATTCGGTGATATAAGAGGCGAGCATACACGAAAGGACGTTGAGGCTGCCGCGTCAGCCGCGAATGCGAGCGAATATATAGAGAAGCTTCCTCGTGGCTATGACACAGCGCTTATGCGAATGTTCGAGCCGGATGGCATAGAGCTTTCGATCGGTCAATGGCAAAAGCTCGCCATCGCGAGAGCGTTCTACAGTAAATCGGATATACTTATCCTCGACGAGCCAACGGCGTCGCTTGACCCGATAGCGGAGCAGGAGATATTCAATCAATTTGACGAGCTCAGACGCGATAAAACGACGATATTCGTGTCTCACAGACTCTCAAGCGCAACGATCGCGTCAAAGATAATCGTGCTTGAAAACGGCGAGCTCGTCGAAGAGGGAACTCACAAGGAGCTTATGCGAAAGGGTGGAAGATACTGTGAGCTGTTCTCAACACAGGCTAAGCGCTACCTTGAGAGCGAGAGAAAGCCCTCCGAACGCGGAAAATAAGACGGTATTTTGCAAAAAGTACGGTAAATTTATTGAAATTTGTTGACATTAAGGGAAAAATTTAATATAATAATAAGGTGTTACTGTATTAAATAAGGTTTTGCTGATCGCAAAACGGAAAGGCGATATTTTATTTATGAAACTGAAAGTAGTAAAGTTCGGCGGAAGCTCGCTTGCGGACGCTGAGCATTTTAAGCAGGTCGCAAGCATCATAAAAGCAGATCCCGCAAGAAGATACGTAGTTCCTTCCGCTCCGGGTAAAAGATATAAAGAAGATACCAAGGTAACGGATATGCTCTATACCTGCTACGATATGATCCGTAAGGGAGAGAATATTGACGAGTACTACGGCAAGATATGCGAAAGATACAACGGAATAATAAGTGAGCTCGGAATGGATTTCGACATAAGCGGAGAGCTTGAGTATATCAAGAGCGCGCTTAAGCACCGTTCGGGCCGTGACTTCGCGGCAAGCCGCGGTGAGTACCTCAATTCACTCATACTTGCGAAGTACCTCAAGTACGATTTTATAGATGCCGAGAACGTTATCTTCTTTAGGGACAACGGCACGTTTGATCAGGAAAAGACAAATGAGGTCATGAGCCGTGAGCTTATGCAGCATAAGAACGCGGTCATTCCGGGATTTTACGGCGTTATGCCTAACGGAACTATAAAGACCTTCTCAAGAGGCGGCTCTGATATAACCGGCTCTATCGTTGCCCGTGCGGTTGGCGCGGACCTTTATGAGAACTGGACGGACGTTTCCGGATTTATGATGGCAGATCCCCGTATCATAGACGATCCCGCGGCTATCGAGACCATTACATACCGTGAGCTTCGCGAGCTCTCCTATATGGGCGCTACCGTGCTTCACGAGGATGCTATATTCCCTGTAAGATATGCGGGTATTCCGATAAACATCAGAAACACCAACAGACCCGAGGATGACGGCACTATGATAGTTGCCGAGGCGACCGATTACGATACGAATAAGGTCATAACGGGTATTGCGGGAAAGAAGGGCTTCTCTGTAATTACAATCGAGAAGGATATGATGAATTCCGAGGTCGGATTTGGCCGTAAGGTCCTTGAGATACTTGAGGATAACGAGATATCCTTTGAGCATCTGCCCTCGGGTATAGACAATATGAGTGTCGTAGTCTCCAGCGCGCTGCTTGACGGAAGACGCGATAAGATACTTGCGGCGATCAACAGGACCGTTCGTCCCGATAGCATACACATTGAGGACGGTCTTGCGCTTATAGCTGTCGTCGGACGCGGTATGGTCAAGGCGAGAGGAACTGCGGCAAGAGTATTCAACGCAATGTCGAACGCAGGCGTAAATATCCGAATGATAGATCAGGGCTCAAGCGAGATATCTATTATAGCGGGTATTGAGGAGCGTGACTTCGACGATGCTCTCAAGGCTATCTACGGAGAATTCGTAAAGTAATTATTTTTAAGTTGAAAGGGAACGGCAATGAGCGGAAAGGTAGTAATTATCAGTGACAGTACGAGTGATTTAAGCCAAGAACTTGTTGACAGATATGACATAAAAATAATTCCCCTTAAGGTTGGCCTCGGAGAGGTACAGTATATCGACGGAGTTAATATAGATCCCGATATGATATACGCGCACTATGAGAAGACCGGAGAGCTTCCCAAAACGGCGGCGGTCAACGTCTCGGAGTTTGCCGAGGCTATCGAGGCTTGCGTTAAGGACGGCAATTCTGCCGTTGTGTTTACAATAGGCTCTCAGATGTCCTCAACGTTCAATAATGCTCGCCTTGCGGCAGAGGAGTTTGACGACGTATACGTCGTGGATACGCAGAACCTTTCTACGGGCGGTGGATTGCTTGTTATCGCGGCTGCCGAGATGGCGGAGAAGGGTGTGAGCGCTGAGGAGATAGCGAGGGAGTGCGAGAAGCTTGCCAAGAGAGTTGACGCATCCTTTGTTATCGACAATCTGGAGTTTCTTTACAAGGGCGGACGTTGCTCGGCTCTGGCGGCATTCGGAGCTAACGCGCTTCAGCTCAAGCCGTGCATCGCGGTCAGAGGCGGAAAGATGGGAGCTACCAAGAAGTACCGCGGAAGATTCGGCGACGTGCTTAAGAAGTACATAGCGGAGCAGATAGGCGACGCTTCCGACATCGTGACCGACCACGTTTTCGTTACCCACGCAGGCTGTGACGAGAGCATATATATGGCGTGCTACGAGCAGGTAAAGGCATACGGCATATTCAAGGAAGTGCATCTTACTCGCGCAGGCTGTACAGTCTCATCTCATTGCGGAAGAAACACACTCGGAGTTCTGTTTATCAGAAAGAGCGAGATAAAGTAAAATAATAAAAAATGACGAGATTTTTCTCGTCATTTTTTTGTTTATTTCTTTTGATCCTCTTCGGTCTTTTCGTAATACGGTGTGCCTATGAGACCGACCAAGCGGAAGTCGTCGGGGTTGTGGCGAATGATGTAGTCGATATACGACGCTATCATCTTAGCCGAGATGATATAGCCCATCGGATTCATATGACCGCCAAGGAAGAATTGCTTTCTGAATTCTGCGTCATAATGCGGAGCGTATTCGTAAAGATCTATAATGTAGGTATACTCAAATAGCTTTGCAAGCTCGTATAGCGCGGTCCTTATATTTTCTCTCTTGGTCTCGGGTGCGCTGTGAAGCGGGGGGACGACAAGGAAAAAGCGAGCGTTGGGGCTTATCTGCTTGTATTTCGCGATAATGTGACCGTAATATCCCACAAACGTAGGCTTGCAGTTTTCGGGAACGTTGGGGTCAACGTCCGATATATCACCGAACACCTCGACCTTGCCGCCGAGAATATCGTTAACACCGAGGGCGATGATATAGGCTTGACATGCCTTGTCCTCGCTCCAATAGCCCATTTCCTCAGCCCAACCCTCAACGTACTTTTGAGTGGTCATTCCACCGCGGGAGAAGTTGTATACGGTAGTACCCGCCATTCTCGCGAGATACTGACCCCACGAATAGTCGTAATAGTCGCGCCAGGCTTTGGTCCCGTCTTCCTTTATTGCCTCAAATTCACCAGACGAGAGGCTGTCGCCGACACAGGCGATAGTGCGGAAGATGCCGCAAAAGCCGCCGTCGGTCACTATATTATCAAGAGGCTTTTCGCCCTCGGGCTGCATATAAGATTTGATATCCATAGTTTTTCTCCTGTTAAGATGATAAATATTTTAACATCATTATATAACAAATACAGCGTTTTTTCAAGCGAAAAATAAATTTTGATAAATTTATGCGATAAAAAAGTATATTCGATTTTTTTTGCGTACATTAAATTGTATTGATTAATTTTTTGAGATTTTTTTGTTTTTTTACGGTCGAAAGGAGGATATATGGAGCAAAAAAGCGTAAGAGATACGTTTCTTGAGAATGAAAAGCAGACGCTGTCGGAGTTTGCCTGTTTGTCCTCTGAGAGCCGTGGCAGGGACTATCCCTATACGCCATGTGAGGTGCGCACCGAGTTTCAGCGAGACCGTGACAGGATACTGCACAGTCAGTCGTTCAGACGTCTTATGAATAAGACACAGGTGTTCTTAGCGCCTACGGGCGACCATTACCGCACGAGAATGACGCATACGCTTGAGGTCACGCAGATAGCGAGGATAATCGCGCGCGCGCTTCGTCTTAACGAGGACCTCACCGAGGCGGCTGCTCTCGGACACGACATAGGCCACACCCCATTCGGTCACGCGGGTGAGTACGCAATGCAGAAATGCTACGACAAGGGCTTTACGCACTATAAGCAGAGCCTCAGAGTTGTGGAATGCCTTGAGAATAACGGACAGGGTCTCAACCTCACGTGGGAGGTAAGAGACGGCATATTAAATCATACGGGCAAGAATATGGCGTCAACGCTTGAGGGCGTTATAGTCAAGTACGCCGACAGGATAGCCTACATAAATCACGATATAGACGACGCCTGCCGCGCGGAGATACTCTCACCTGACGATATCCCCAAGCATATCCGCTACGTTCTCGGAGAAACACATTCCGAGCGTATAAACACCATGGTCAATTCCATAATAAAAGAAAGCGCGGGCAAGCCTGTGATCGCTATGCAGTCACACGTACAGAGCGCGACTGACAGCTTGAGAGAGTTTCTTTTTGAGCACGTCTACAGAAACCCCATAGCCAAGGGAGAGGAAACAAAGGCGCAGGAGATGCTTATCCGTCTTTACGACTATTACGTTTCAAATCCCGACAAGCTTCCTCGTTTTTACAGAGAAAGATGCGAGAGCGAGGGCGTTGAGCGTTGCGCTTGCGATTTTGTCGCCGGAATGACGGACAGATACGCTATCGAGGCTTGCGAGGACCTTTACATACCGAAAGTGTGGAGGGGGCCTAAAGAGCTATGATACCGAGAGAGATAATCGATGAGATAGTTTTTCGTAACGATATAGAGACAGTCATTGGCTCGTACGTTACGCTTAAAAGGGCGGGCTCTAACTACCAAGCGCCCTGTCCCTTCCATAGCGAGAGAACACCGTCGTTCACCGTCTTTACGGCTACCAAGAGCTTTTATTGCTTTGGTTGCGGAGCGGGAGGAGACGTCATCTCGTTTATTATGCGAGCGGAAAATCTTGAGTACGTTGACGCGCTCAAGTGGCTCGCCGACAAAGCGGGAATAAGTATTCCCGAGGATAATGCTTACTCTGAAAGCACGGGTGTGTCGAGAAAGCGAGTGCTTGAGCTCAATCTCGCCGCGGCACAGTTCTTCAGAAGCTGTCTTTTTGATCCTCAGATAGGAGCAGAAGCTATGTCATATCTTAAGGATACAAGACAGCTTAGTATGGCAACGATAAAGCATTTCGGTCTTGGCTATTCCCCAAATGATTTCGGCGCGCTGACAAACAGAATGCGTAAGCTTGGGTTTACCGACGAGGAGCTTGAGGCCGCGTTTCTTGCCAAGAGAAGTCAGAAAACTGGAAATCTCTTTGACCTTTACAGAAACAGGGTCATTTTCCCGATAATAGATACGTCGGGAAACGTTATCGCCTTTGGCGGACGAGTTATGGACAGCTCAGAGCCTAAGTATCTTAATACGTCCGACACCCCCGCGTTCAAGAAGAGCCGACAGCTGTTTGCGCTTAATTACGCAAAAAAGCATTGCGCGGAGAGAATGATACTCTGCGAGGGCTATATGGACGTCATCGCGCTTCACGCCGCGGGCTTTGAGAACGCGGTAGCGACGCTCGGCACGGCGATAACCCCCGATCAGGCGAGAGTCTTTGCGAAATACACCAAAAAGGTGATCATATGCTACGATTCCGATAAAGCGGGACAGACCGCCGCGAACAAGGCGATAAGATTGCTTGGAGAGGTCGGAGTCGACGTAAAGATACTCAAGCTCAACGGAGCTAAGGACCCCGATGAATACATAAAGAAGTTCGGAGCTGAAAGCTTCCGCAGATGTATAGACGATAGTAAGAGCTCGTTTGAGTTCAAGATGGACAAGATACTCGGAGAGCACGATATCAGCATTGCGGACGAACGGATAAGAGCCTCACACGAGATATGTCTTGTGATATCCGACGTGATCAATAATATCGAGAGGGATATCTACATACAGCATGCGGCAAAGCTTCTTGATGTGCCTGTGGATTCGGTGAGGAACGATGTTGCGCGTATGCGAAACAAAAAGCTTAAGGAGCAGAAGAGCAAGCAGAGCAGGGACGCGGTGCTTTCTATAAAGAACATCGGAGACAGGGTAAATCCCGATGCGGCGAAGCACGTTGCCGCGAACGATTGCGAGGAAAGCATACTTGCGATGATGATGATGCTCGACGAATATAGATATGAAGTCGTGAACGGCAAGATAGATCTTACGGCAGACGACTTTATGACGTCGTTTGGCAGAAAGGTTTTTGAGACTCTTTGTATGATGGAGCGCTCGGAAAACGGCTATTCACGCGCTATGCTCGGTCAGTACTTTAACCTTGATGAGATATCAAGGCTTGAGCGTATAGAGGTAGAGAGGCGCAGACTGACGAGAAACGACCGTGAGGTGTTCGAGTCGTGTATCGCGAGCCTGAAGGAGCAAAAGCAGCAGACTGTTCCCGTAGTAGGACAGGACTTGCTTTCCATAATGCGGGAGAAAAGGAACGCAAAGCAAAAGAAGGATGAAAAAACGTAAGGAGAGAACATAAAATGTCAGAGAAGGAAATAAAGAACGAACAGGAAAAGATCATGGATATTGACGAGCTTATCGCCAAGAGCAAGGAGGGCAAGCTTTCCCAGACCGAGATCAACGAGGTGGTCGAGGAAATGGACTTTGACAACGACAGCCTTGATAAATTCTACGATGCGCTCGAGGATAGCGGAATTCCGCTTCCTGATGATATTTCCAGTAGCGAAATGAATGAGATCGAGTCCGAGGTCGAGGCATTCGGCACGAGCGAAAATATGGAAAGGATACTCGAGCAAGAGGGACTTGCCATTGATGACCCCGTTCGTATGTATCTTAAGGAAATAGGACGAGTTCCGCTCCTTACCGCCGAGCGTGAGCGTGAGCTTGCCGAGATAATGAGCGGAGAGTATGACGAGGATACAAAGCAAAGTGCGAAGAACGAGCTTGTGGAGGCAAACCTCAGGCTTGTCGTAAGTATCGCGAAGAGATACGTAGGCAAGGGAATGTTCTTCCTTGACCTTATTCAGGAGGGTAACCTTGGTCTTATGAAGGCGGTCGATAAGTTCGACTATAACCGCGGCTACAAGTTCTCCACCTACGCTACGTGGTGGATAAGACAGGCTATCACGAGGGCTATCGCGGATCAGGCAAGAACCATAAGGATTCCCGTTCATATGGTAGAGACTATACACAAGGTATCACGTTATTCCCGTCAGATGCTTCAGGAGCTCGGACGAGAGGCTACCGCCGACGAGATCGGTGAAAAAATGGGAATGAGCGCGGAGAAGGTAAGGGAGATCATGAAGATAGCTCAGGATCCCGTTTCTCTCGAGATGCAGATGTGTCAAAGAAGTTCTTCTGG
>JAZSNX010000039.1:0-3783 GCA_045536665.1 Eubacteriales bacterium | reverse complement strand
ACTTTGTAAATCTACTCAAAAAAGCAGAGACACCGCAGATAATTGAGGCTATTATCAAGCTTGAATTTGGTATTCAGGTTCAGGTTACTATAGAGCATGACGAGTTTGGCAGCGTTGAGCTTACGGATTCACAGCTGAGCTGTCTTGAATAGTACGACAGACAGATACTCGAGGTGGAGAAAAGCTACGGAATAAGAAGTGCGGGATCTGAGCAGGGTTCTTTCGGTAAAACCGCCGCTCAAAGTCAGGAGGACAGGCTTCCAAGGCTTCCTTCTGTTTTCGGAGAGGGAAACGCGACGGTAAAAAAAGAGGGCAATATAATAACCGTCGGTCACAAAAAATTTGATATTTCCGAGCCTGATTTCGTGGTCGGAACAAAATTTGAGATAAATCCAGTCGCCATATCAAGCGTTACGCGCCCTGTAAAAAACATTACTTTTATCGGTGAGATCTTTCAGCTTACCAAGGAAGCTAACCGCGCTGGGGACAAGTTTAATCTATCCTTTGCGATATTTGACGGAGACTCGTCTATATTCGTAAAGAGATACTCTATGACACCAGAGGACGCAAACGAAATATGCTCTGTTATTTCAAAGGGAATGTCCGTCGCGGTTCACGGATATACCAAGACCGAAAGAAACGACGACGAGCTATATATGAGCTTTTCGGACATCGCGGTAGTGTCCTCTGTTGTAAGAAAGGATACTGCTGACGAAAAGCGTGTTGAGCTTCATCTGCATACGAATATGTCCACTATGGACGCGATCATACCGCCCGACGTTATAGTTAAGACGGCGCAGAAGTGGGGACACTCCGCCGTTGCGATCACAGACCACGGAAACGTTCAGGGCTTTCCCGAGGCAATGCTTGCGGCGGACAAGTGCGGAATGAAGGTAATATACGGAATGGAAGCGTATTTCGTCAATAATACCGCGAGTGCCATCAACGGTAACTACGAGGGCGATTTCTCGGATGAGATGGTCGTATTTGACATTGAGACAACTGGACTTTCAAAAACCGACTGCAAGATAACCGAGATAGGCGCGGTAAAGATAAAGAACGGGGAAATAACCGATACCTACAATACCTTCGTAAATCCCGAATGTCCGATTCCGGAGGATATACAAGAGCTTACTTCTATAACAGACGATATGGTGGCGGACGCTCCCACTATAGATAAGATACTTCCCGAGTTTCTCGGCTTTGTGGGAGACAGCTTGCTTGTGGCTCATAACGCCGACTTCGACGTAGGCTTTATAAGACACAACGCAAAGATGTGCGGAATAGATTTTGACAATCCATATCTTGATACGCTTGCGTTGTCAAGATACATAAACGCCGATCTTAAGACCCATAAGCTCAACGTGCTCGCAAAGCACTATGAGCTTGAGGACTTCCATCATCACAGAGCGTGTGACGATGCGGCTATACTCGCGCAGATATATTTTAAGATGTCCGAACAGATGCTGTCGATGGATATCGGTAACTTTCGTGAGCTGACAAGCGAGATGCGTACAAAGGCAGATCCGCTTACTCTTCGTGCGTATCACCAAATAATTCTCGTTAAAAATCAGACGGGAATGAAGAACCTCTATAAGCTTATTTCCAAGAGCTATCTCAACTATTTCCATAGAAATCCGAGAATACCAAAGACAGAGCTTGAGGCGCATAGAGAAGGACTTATCATAGGCTCGGCTTGTGAGGCGGGAGAGCTGTTCAGAGCTATCCTTGACAATAAGTCCGAAAAAGAGATAGAGGATATCGTTAATTTCTACGATTACCTTGAGATACAGCCTATTTGTAACAACAGATTCCTTATTGCCGAGGGAAGTGTTGCGGATGATGAAGGACTTCGTGAGCTAAATCGCAGGATAGTCGCCTTGGGTGAAAAATACGGAAAGCCCGTTGTTGCTACTTGTGACGCACATTTTCTCAACGATGAGGATGAGATATACAGAAAGATACTTCAGGCGGGACTTAAATTCAAGGATTTCGATAGAGATATTCACTTGTATTTCAGAACTACCGAAGAGATGCTTGAGGAGTTCTCATATCTCGGAGAGGAAAAGGCAAGAGAGGTCGTTATCACAAATACTAACGTTATTGCCGATATGGTGGAGGAAGTCCGTCCTATACCTAAGGGCTCGTTCACGCCTAATATGGAGGGCGCTGAGCAAGACCTTGAGAATATGTGTTGGGCAAGAGCTAAGGCGATGTACGGAGATCCTGTTCCAGAGCTTGTAAGGAACAGGCTTGAAAAGGAGCTTACCTCAATTATCAAAAACGGCTTTGCGGTGCTTTATATGATAGCGCAAAAGCTTGTTTGGTACAGCGAGAGCCAAGGCTATCTTGTAGGCTCAAGAGGCTCTGTAGGCTCGTCGTTCGTAGCGACAATGGCGGGTATATCCGAGGTAAATCCGTTGCCGCCTCACTATTACTGTCCGAAGTGTCAGCATTCCGAGTTCTTTACGGACGGAAGTGTTGGCTCGGGCTTTGATCTGCCAGACGCCTATTGTCCCGTTTGCGGTGAGAAATACTGTGCCGACGGACATGATATTCCTTTTGAGACATTCCTTGGCTTCTACGGTGACAAATCCCCCGATATAGACCTTAACTTTTCCGGTGACGTTCAGGGTAAGGTGCATAAATACACAGAGGAGCTGTTTGGTGCGGAGAACGTGTTCCGCGCGGGAACGCTCGGTACACTTGCGGACAAGACCGCATATGGCTTTATAGCAAAGTATTTTGAGAGCAAGGGAGTCAGCGTTGGTAAGGCAGAAATGGAAAGAATAATCCAGAACTGCGTAGGTGTAAAGCGAACGACAGGTCAGCACCCCGGCGGTATTATTGTTGTACCGCGTGAGTATGAGGTGTACGATTTTACTCCTGTTCAGCACCCCGCGGACGACCCTCATTCCTATATAATAACGACGCACTTTGCGTTCTCGTATCTGCACGATACCATCCTCAAGCTTGACGAGCTCGGACACGATATTCCGACCAAGTATAAGTATCTTGAAAGATTTTCCGATACAAGCGTTATGGACGTTCCTATGAACGATCCTGAGGTGTACGAGCTGTTTGAATCAACAAGACCGCTCGGAGTAAGACCTGAGGATATCGATTCACAGATAGGTACGTTTGGTCTGCCCGAGTTTGGAACGAGATTTTTGCAGCAGGTGCTTATAGACGCAAAGCCGAAGAATTTTGCAGATCTGCTTCAGATATCGGGACTCACACACGGAACAGACGTGTGGCTGGGTAACGCTCAGGACCTCATAAAAGAGGGAATATGTGATATTTCACAGGTTATCGGTACGCGTGACGGTATTATGCTTGACCTAATACGCTACGGTCTTGATAATGCGGTCGCGTTTAAGATAATGGAGAGCGTACGAAAAGGAAAGGGACTTACCCCCGAATGGGAAGAGGATATGCGCGCGCATAACGTTCCCGATTGGTATATAGGCTCGTGTAAGAAGATAAAATATATGTTCCCCAAGGCGCACGCCGCGGCGTACGTTATGTCGGCAATACGTCTTGGCTGGTATAAGGTGCATATCCCGATAGCATTCTATTGCGCTATGTTTACGGTAGCTCCCGGCGCATTTGATGCTGAGCTCGTAATGAAAGGGAAATCGGGAATTACCGCAACCATAAAGGACATAGAAAAGCGAGGCAAGGAGGCTTCTCCCAAGGAGCAGAGCTCGATACCCGTGCTTCAGCTTATCAATGAATGTATGGCAAGAGGTATAAGATTTTTGCCTATCAATATTGAGAAAT
>JAZSNX010000037.1:0-7893 GCA_045536665.1 Eubacteriales bacterium | reverse complement strand
TTGAGTATTACCTCACCCGCAGGGCGGTCGGTATCGACACGTATCAGAGTCGAGCTCCTGTCTACAGCCTTGCTCTGACGGCAGATCAAGCCCTTTTCGCAAAGAGCCGTAAGCTGCGCCTTTTTTGCTCCGCACTCCTCAAGAAGTTTCTTTTCCTCAACAGCAGTGCTCGTGTCGGCAAGATACGTAAGTATTTCGGCGTGCTTCGCCGAGCGCAGCTTTACCGTATCGTTCCCGCCTACGATATCGCAAGCTCTCGCTCTCGATATCGCAAGGGAATAGTGCTCCTCAAATTTTTCGGACGTTCTCCTCAGAGTATAATCGCGCCTTATAAGCCCTGCCGCTAAAAGTTTTTTGATCGAGCTCTCAGTGGCTGGACCGAAGCGTGACTTTAGTGAGCTCTCTGTCACGCTTGTCTTTTTTCTTATATGCTCGAATATAAAGCCGAGCGTTGCGTCAAGCTCAACGGTGTCAGGGCTTGCGTCCTCACAAACGACGTAGATATTCTCAAGCTTTGAGAGCACCGATGTTGGCGCTATAGCTCTGACCGCGTCACCGAATGTGCATAGAGTTTGCTCCTTGATAAAGGAACAAAGCCCGAGTGCCTCAGCGCTGAGCGACATAGCCTTGTCGCATACGGAGAGTACGGGCTTACATTCAATAGAGCCGTTTTCGGGACTGTCCTTGAGCGCGGCTACGACACCGAGTCTTGCTCTGTTTGCCGTGCCGAACGGAACAGTCACAAAATCTCCGCAGAGAATATCACGGCGGAGATGTGGCGGTATATAATAATCAAACGCATAGTCTATGCTATACGGCGCATCTAAAAGATAGATACCTGCATATTCGGACATAAAGAGCCTCCGATATGGATTTTTTTAGTCGTTCTGCTCGGTCTCTGCCTCTGACTCGGTAAGCTCGGTCTCTGCCTCAGCTGCCTCTGTCTCCTCGACTCTGACTATCTTGAAGGTGCCGTTGTGTATCTTGGATATGGCGTTCTTAACTGCCTTCTCGTCACGGTACTCCTTGTTTATCATATTTATGAGATTGCGCTCGGTCTCCTTGTTGCCTGCGGAGGCCTTTTGAGCCGCCTCTCTCTGCTCAACGTATTCGTCTGTTATGATACGCGCGCATTTAGCGGTAGCGAGAGCGAGCTCGTAGCGGTTAAATTCGTCCTTTGTAAGCTGATCAATAGTGGGGTAAAGCATTTTTTGTTCTCCTTTGGTGAAATTTTGATATGTTATGTAAAATGTAGATATAATAATTATATTCCCAAATAGTCCTCTGCAATTCGGCTGTTTCTGGAAACGGCACTGTTTTCCGCGTTGACTATCGAGAGTATGAGCTCTGCGGCTTCAAGATCCTTACCGTCGTGATTGTAAACTACGTAGTCGTAATCGACAGCGCAGTATATCTCCTCCTTGGCTCTTGCGAGACGCTCAAGTATTTTTTCTTCTGTTTCCGTTCCTCTGCCGCGAAGCCTCTGCTCTTGAACCGCATATGACGGGGGGAGCAGCATTATGAGCACCGCGTCCGGATATTTTGCCTTTACGTTGCGCGCTCCCTCGACCTCTATCTCAAGTATGAGATTTTTTCCCGAGCTTAGCACCTCGGTCGCCTCCTTGAGCGGAGTGCCGTAGTAATTGCCGCAATATTCGGTGTATTCAAGCATTTCTCCGCGCTCTATGCGACAAAGAAAATCTTCTTTTGTTATGTAGTGATAGTTAACGCCGTTTGTCTCGCCCGGTCTCGGTGCTCGTGTCGTCGCGGAGACCGAATATTTGAAATCGTCTCTTTTCAAAAGGTGAGAGAGAACCGTGCCCTTTCCGCTTCCCGCTGGTCCTGAGACAACTAATAATAGTCCTTTTTTCATTTGTTTACTGTTCCTCTGTTTCTGCTTTGTTCATATCCGTAGTATCAAGACGGTTAGCGATAGTCTCGGTCTGTATAGCCGAGAGTATTATGTGCTCGCTGTCCGTGACGATAACGGCTCTTGTTCTTCTGCCACAGGATACGTCAATAACTCTGCCACTGTCCTTTGCGTCCTGAATAAGCCTTTTAACGGGTGCGGAATCGGGACTGACAATGGTAACTATCCTTTCAGCGGCGACCATATTGCCGAAGCCTATGTTGATAAATCTCATGACTAAGTCCTCCAAGCGTAGTATGTATTATATTTTTTTATTCTATATTTTGTATCTGCTCTCGTATCTTTTCTATGTCGCACTTGATGTCTACGACCAGACGCGCGATGGCTGAATTCTGACACTTAGAGCCGATGGTATTGGTCTCTCTATTGATCTCCTGAACGAGAAAATCAAGTCGTCTGCCCGCTGGCTCGTCTGCCTTGAGTATATCGGCGAATCCGTCAAAGTGAGAGCGCAGACGCACAAGCTCCTCGTCGATGGCTATCTTGTCCGCAAATACCGCACATTCGGTAAGTATCCTGTTTTCGTCGAAGACTATACGGTTGTCGGAGAGCATCTCACGCAATCTCGCCTCAAGCTTTTCACGGTAGGATACGGTATCGGAAAGAGAGAGCTTTTCTATTTCGTCCACCTTGACTCCGATGGAGACCACCTTTCCCTCGAGGTCTTTTCGTATATTTTCTCCCTCACGCGCTCTCGCGCTGAGGAACTTATCGATAGCCTCGTCGAGGACGACACGAAGATCCGCCCAATCCTTCTCTGTATCTTCTTCGCTCTTTTTGATAACGAAGATGTCGCTGTTTCTCGCTACGCCCATAACGCTTACGTCATCACGCAAGCCAAATCTTTCTCCAAGGGAGCGCAGAGCGCAAATATATGCCTCGGCATAGCCCTCGTCGATGGCGATGCGCACGTCGGGTGTGTCGATCACGTCTATCGTAATAAAGACGTCGACCTTGCCGCGGCTTATGGATCTTGACTGAAGATAGGGCTTTATCTTTTCCTCAAGAAAAGAAAAGGCGCGAGGGAGCTTGACAGAGCAATCGAAAAATCGGTTGTTGACCGAACGAAGCTCGACTGTTATGTCCTTTCCGCCGACCGTGCTTCTCGCCCTTCCAAAGGCAGTCATGCTTTTGATCATATTAACGGTCCTTTCGGTAAAAAAATAATAAAATTCATCAATATACATTATAAATCATTTTACCGCTCTTGTCAACGGAATTTTGCCATTTTGGGTAAATACTCACAATAATCCCTCACTTTTATCCACAAAATACAAACAAAGTGCAAATGCGGGTATGGGTGGCAAGGGGAATATTTATGAATTTTATGATAACATTAAAAAAAACACTTGAAATTTAAACGGTTATGGTGTAGAATTATGTAAATAGTATTTTCAGGAGGATGATGTATGAACGACGGATGTGCCCTGAGCTCAGAACAACTTCATAAGCGTCGGAAAAGCATATTGTTCATGTGTATCGTGGCATTTGCGATCTGCGCGATCTACGCGGGCGCGTTTGTTTTGAAGATCTTCCCCCCGACAGAGGGTTGGTATTCTTATTATGCGTACCTCATAAACGAGGAGGGAGCTATCCCGTATGTGGACTTTGAGCTTTTGTTCCCCCCGCTCTACGTTTACGTTATGGCGCTTTTTACAAAAATATTCGGATACGGTATAGTTGCCGTGCGTGTGCTCGGTGTGCTGATATTTGCCGCAACGGGCGTGTTTGCTTGCCTTATATACGAGAAGCTGACAAGAAACTCGCTGTTTGGGCTCGTCGGCGGTATATGCACAGTGGCAATACTCCAATGCGAGATAGTCCAGATATTCTACGACTATATACGCTTTATGGACCTTTGCGTATATATTTCGGTGTACTTCCTGTTGAGGTATATTGAGAAGACGGATCTTATGGATATGGCAAAGCCACGCTTCAGCGTTGATATTCTCATATCGGCGGTGTTTGCCGTGCTTGCGAGTATGTTCAAGCAGAGCAGCGGACTTGCGTTTTTGCTGTTTTGCGTTCTCGCTCTTTTGTTTTTTGCTATCTGTCTGCCGAGAAAAAAGGAGCTGTTCGCTCAGACGGGAGTGTTCCTTGCCACAAGCGCGGTGATGTACGGTCTTATGTTCGCTTTCATAGCGATCAAGGGCAATTTCTCAGCTTATATCAGATATAATTTCGTTTCGTCTGTCGACGCTAAGGGCGGAGGAAGCATCGGAAATATCCTTTGGGGCTGGATAGTGCGCTCGGTAAGCGAGCTCAGTACGGGTAAAGCGATACTTTACTTCGTATGCGCGATATTCGCGATAGCCGCTATCGTTGCCTTGATAATAATCTCGATAAAGCTCTCGGCGAAGTTTCCCGAGGAAAGAGAGGGCCTTGAGAGCAGATTCGCTACTTGGGCGCATATCGTGTGCGCGTCGGTGCTTCTTCTTTCGGTGAGCGTGCCCTTCGTATGGTCGGGGCTTTCTATATTCCTTTCAAATTCATTGCCGACCATAGCTGTTCCGATACTGATATTCTGCACGATATTCTTCGCGGCTGTGTCCGTGATGCTTATATTCAGGAAAAAGCTCAAGATCCCCGATATGACGTCTCATTGCAAGTATATTTTCTTTTCGGGTACAGTGTTCGTGCTTGGCTTCGCGGTCGGTACGTCGGGCGGTATAGCGGAAAGTCAGGTGGCTCTTGGCTACGCCTTCTTCCCGATACTGATAGCTTGTCTGGCGAGATACCGCAAAAAGGAGGTAACGGCAGGTGTCGTTTGCGCGGCTGTTATGTTCCTCTCGGCGGCGGGCTTCGGAAGAAAGATAGATACCACGTATATGTGGTGGGGACTCGGAACGGGCAAGTACGCTGAACAGACGACTACGTGTGACGTTCCTATCCTTAAGGGGATAAGAATGAATCCGGGTTACGCTAAAATGTATAACAACGTCTACGAGGCGGTGACGGAAAATACCGAGGAGGGCGATGAGATATTCGTTTTCCCGCATATGCCCGTTATCTATCTCGCTACTGATAGACCGAGAGCAACGAATACCGCGATACAGTGGTTTGACGTATCTACGGATGCCGCGGTCATTGACGATATAGACGTAATAAAGGAGAAAAAGCCGAAGGTGCTCGTTTTACTGTCGGTAGACGAGGGAATAATAGAGGCTCACGAAAAGAGCTTCAGAAGCGGCACTAAGAGCGGACTCAATGTGATGCAGGAGTTCCTTTACGATTTCGTTGAGGAGGAGAACTACGTCTGTGTAAGTGAGGACGAGATATCTATGAACTACATCGTTACAGTCTGGGTGCTTGAGGATTGACGTTTTTTGCGAGATTTAGAGTTTTTTTAAAAAAACTATTGAAATTTGTGAATAATTGGTGTATAATTAAATGAATTTATATGCGTACACCGCAAATTAAAAGATAATTTTATTACGGAGGACTGCAAAATGGTAGTAGCAGGCGATTTTAAGAACGGCATTACCTTTGATATGGACGGCAACGTTTTTCAGGTAATCGAATTTCAGCACGTAAAGCCCGGTAAGGGAGCGGCTTTTGTCCGCACAAAGATCAAGAACGTAATTACAGGCTCTGTAATTGAGAGAACGTTCAGCCCCACGGATAAGTTTGAGAACGCGTACATCGAGAGAAAGGAAATGCAGTATTCCTACAACGATGGCGATCTTTACTACTTTATGGATATGGAAACATTTGATATGCTTCCTCTTAACAGCGATAAGCTTCCCGACAACTTCAAGTTCGTTAAGGAAGAGATGCTTTGTAAGATAGTTTCCTATAAAGGCAACGTATTCGGAGTTGAGCCTCCCACGTTCGTTGAGCTTGAGGTAACTCAGACAGATCCCGGATTCGCAGGCAACACAGCTACGAACACGCTCAAGCCCGCGACTCTTGAGACAGGCGCTGTTATCAAGGTCCCGCTCTTCATCAACGAGGGCGACGTTCTTAAGATAGATACAAGAACGGGTGAGTACCTCTCCCGCGCGTAAGCCTCGGAGGTGTGATGTGATGACACTTAACGAAAAGGCTTCCTACATCAAGGGACTTTGCGACGGTATGGAGCTTGACACTGCCTCTAAGGAGGGAAAGGTCATAGCCGCTCTGCTTGATCTTGTATCCGAGATGGCGATAGCTATCGAGGATCTTGAGGCTGAGACCGAGGAGCTTCGCGAGTACATCGAGGAGATCGATGAGGATCTTGGAGACGTTGAGGAGCTTCTTTGCGACGAGGACGACGATTACGATGACTACGAGTGCGACGGCGATTGCTGCAATTGCGACGAGGAATGCGATCTTGACCTTGAGGACGACGATGAGTTCTTTGAGGTGGAGTGCCCATCCTGCGGTGAGGTCATCTGCTTTGACGGAAGTATAGATCCCGAGGAGCTTGCTTGTCCCGCGTGCGGAGAAAAGTTTGAGTGCCTCGTCGACGCCGACGATCTCAAGACTCTTGATGAATAATTGAGTAAGAATCATACAAAGGAGCTTCTTTGCGAAGCTCCTTTGCTTTTTGCGTATTAAAGAAAACACAAAAAAATTCAAAAAAGTCTTGACAAACGACTTGAAATATGATAAAATGTGTATTACCTCTGCGAGTAGGCTTTTTTGTTGTGCCGTAAAAGCGCTAAATTACGGACAAACTGCTCCGTGAGGGAGGTACACAGACTATCTCATCAGAGAGAAAGTCAAATAAATTTTAATGGGAGGTGCCGAAAAATGGCTAATGACGCAAGAGTCAAGATTACTCTCGTATGCACAGAGTGCAAGCAGAGAAATTACGACACTAAGAAAAACAAGAAGAATGACCCTGACAGACTTGAGCTTAAGAAGTACTGTAAATTCTGCCGCAAGCACACTCTTCACAAAGAATCTAAGTGATTTTTGGGAGGAATGAATATGGCAGATAAGGAAAAGATGGTTGCTGAGTCCAAGAATAAGTCTGAAAAGCCCGCTAAGAAGGAAAAGAAGTCGGGTAAAGTAAAGGCTGCTTGGAAGGGCTTCAGAAGCGAGCTTAAGAATATCACGTGGCCCACATGGAAACAGGTACTCAAGAACACACTTGTAGTATTGATCATAGTTATCATTTGCGCTGTGATCATAGGTGCGCTTGACTATGCTTTTTCCGGAGGAATCCGTGCTCTCACTCAGCTCTTCACTAAGACCGGAGCTTAATTATGAGTGATATCAATGAGATGAACGTCGGCCCAAGATGGTATGTGGCGCACACCTATTCGGGCTATGAAAACAAGGTCAAGGCAAGCCTTGAGAAGATCGTAGAGAACAGAGGACTTGAGGATCTGATATTTGACATTCGCGTTCCTGTTGAGACCGTTATCGAAAAGCACGGAGACAAGGAAAAGGAAGTTGAATACAAAATATTCCCGAGCTATGTTTTCATCAAAATGGTAATGACAGACGAGAGCTGGCACGCCGTAAAATCCATTACGGGATTTACGGGCTTTGTCGGTCCTGGATCGCGTCCTACTCCTCTTACAGAGGCAGAGGTCGAGCAGTTGAACATAGAGACAACGAGAGTTGAGCTTGTGGTCAAGGCGGGAGACACGGTCGTTGTTACGGACGGATTGTTTGAGGGCTATAATGGCGTCGTACAGTCTGTATCTGATGATCTTAAGAAGGTCACGGTGCTCGTAAAGAGAGGAAGCCGCGACATGCCTGTAGAGCTCGACGCGACAAGTGTAAAGCTCGCATAAGAGGCTCAAAGAGCCAGACCGAAAGGTCAAGTACGTGGGAGGGAGAAAATTTTATCTTTAATTCTCCCGTATATCACCACATTTGGAGGTAATTTAAAATGGCAAAGAAAGTTATGGGTTATATCAAGCTGCAGCTGCCCGCAGGAAAGGCAACTCCGCAGCCTCCCGTAGGACCTGCTCTTGGTCAGTACGGTGTAGTAATTTTTGTATTTACAAAGGAATTCAACGAAAGAA
>JAZSNX010000160.1:0-3587 GCA_045536665.1 Eubacteriales bacterium | reverse complement strand
TAGCCTCTGTGATGTCTTTTTTGAGAAATTTTCGTCTTGCGGGAACGTTGGCAAAGAGGTTTTCCACGATCACCGTCGTTCCATCCGTACAAGCGCGCTCCTGCACTCCTACGATATTTCCGCCGTGAGCCTCAAGCATAGCGCCGACCTCAGCATCACGTGTCTTTGAGATTATCCTCATATCGGACACCGACGCGATAGCCGCGAGCGCCTCGCCACGGAAGCCAAGCGTGATTATTCCGTCAAGGTCCTCGGCATTTTTTATTTTACTCGTCGCGTGGCGGCGGATAGACACGGGAAGGTCATCAGGTGTCATACCGCAACCGTTATCGGAGACACGCATATAAGTAACACCGCCGTTTTGTATCTCGACAGTTATCTTGTCAGCGCCCGAGTCTATCGCGTTTTCAAGCAGCTCCTTTATGACCGACGACGGTCTGTCAACGACCTCACCCGCGGCAATAAGGTTTGCCACCGCAAACGATAGCACGTTTATCTTTCCCATATCGCGTTCTCCTTTCGTTTTTTTACTACTCATCCACCGCTAACGCGGTGTCCCTTCCATCATAAGGGAAGGCTTTTGATATGCTTCTTTACTTCAATCTCTTTTTCAGATCAAAAAGGAAGCTCATTGCCTCGTAGGGTGAGAGCGTGTTGATGTCAACCGCCTTCAGCTCCTCTATGACCTGATCGTTTACGTAGTCGTCAAGTGTGATAAGCGTGTCGTCCACAGGAGCTTCCTCACGCTCTGACGTTGAGAGTGCTTTGGCCGTTTTTTCTACCGACGCAAGCACCTCTTTTGCTCTCTTTATAACCTCATTCGGCAGTCCCGCCAGCTTGGCTACCTCAATACCGTAGCTATCATCTGTTGAGCCACGCACTATCTTACGAAGGAAGGTTATGCTGTCTCCCCTCTTTTTTGCGGCAATATTATAGTTGACTATCCCGTCCATCTCGTCCTCAAGCACAGTCAGCTCGTGATAGTGCGTAGCGAAAAGCGTCTTCGCGCCTATCTTTCTGCCTGCCGTATACTCAACGATTGCTCTCGCAATACTCATTCCGTCAAAGGTGGACGTTCCTCTGCCTACCTCGTCGTATATGATAAGACTTCTTCTCGTGGCATTTCTCAGAATATACGCCACCTCGTTCATCTCAAGCATAAAGGTGGACTGTCCCGAGGCGAGGTCGTCTGACGCGCCGACACGTGTAAAGAGCTTGTCGACGATACCGATCCTCGCTTCCCTTGCGGGTACGAACGAGCCTATCTGCGCCATCAGCGTGATTATCGCAACCTGACGCATATACGTCGATTTACCTGCCATATTCGGTCCTGTTATGAGCATAAGACGGTTTGCCGCCGTGTCAAGACGCGCGTCGTTGGGCACGAAATACGTATCCTTTACGAACTGCTCAACAACGGGATGTCTGCCGTCCTTTATCTCGATAACGTCGCTCGTATCCACCTCAGGACGAACGTAGGCGTTCTTTGCCGCCACCGTCGCAAGGCTGTAATAAGCGTCGAGCTTTGCCATAAGCGCCGCCGCCTTTTGTACTCTGCGGCTGTTGTCGGCAACAAAGCCCCTGACGGAGCAGAAAAGCTCATACTCAAGTGAGCATACCTTATCGGAAGCGCCGAGCACCGTCGCTTCCATATCTTTTAGCTCCTCTGTTATGTATCGCTCACAGTTAGCGAGCGTTTGTTTTCTTATGTATCTATCGGGAACTTGGGAGATAAGAGACTTGGTGACCTCGATATAATAGCCAAACACCTTGTTGTAGGCTACCTTGAGTGTCTTTATTCCCGTCTTTTCCCTTTCCTCCTCGGCTATCCTTTCTTTCCAGGAGCTGCCGTCCTTCATTATATCTCTGAGACTGTCAACGTCAGCGTTGTAGCCGTCGGCTATCATTCCTCCCTCACGTACCGAGAAAGGCGGATTTTCGCAAATGGCTGTGTCAATGCTTGTGTATATATCCTCAAGCGTTTCAAGCTCGCGGTTTATGCGTGTAAGCTCGTCAGACTTACACGAGGCAAGCAACGCCTTGAGCTCCGGAAGCGCTGAGATAGTCGAACTGACCGCTCTTAAGTCCTTGCCGTTTGCCGTTCCGTAGACTATCTTTGTGATAAGTCTTTCAAGGTCAAGCACACCGTCAAGCAGCGCGCCTATCTCCTCACGCAAAATATAGTTGCCCAAAAGCTCCTCGACAGCATTCTGGCGTGCCGTAATTGCGCCGGATGAGAGCAGAGGATGCTCCACCCATTGGCGCAACAGTCTCGCGCCTGCCGCCGTCTTGGTCTTATCAAGCACCCATAAAAGCGAGCCCTTTTTCTCCTTTGAGCGAAGCGTTTCGGTAAGCTCAAGGTTTCGTCTTGTGTTGATATCCAGCTCCATATACTGACCGTCTGAATAGACATTCAGCTCCTTGATATAGGAAATGTCGCTCTTTTGCGTCTCGGAAATGTAAGAAAGCAAGCCGCCAAGCGCCGATATGAGCGCTTTGTCGTTCTCATCTCCCTCTCTGAGCACCTCGCCAAACTGACGCTTTACGGTTTCAAGAGAGACGGCATACTCAAACTGAGTCGGGCGGTTGTCGGTAAGCATTGCTCCGACACGTGACTTTATAAACTCAGACACGTCACCAAGCCTCTTTGCCGAAAGGTTGGTCACGACCTCGCTTGGCTCATACGTTCCAAGCTCATTCTTAAGACGTGTGTCTATGCTGTCACCGCCAAATGAGGTCGCGTATATCTGCGCGGTTGAAACGTCGGCAAACGCGACTCCGCACTCAAGCTCGGTCATATAGACCGCGCAAAGGTAGTTATTCTTTTTCTCGGATAGCAGATTGGTCTCAATAAGCGTGCCCGGAGTAACGACACGCACTACCTCACGGCGAACAAGTCCCTTTGCAAGCGCGGGGTCCTCGGTCTGCTCACAGATAGCGACCTTATAGCCCTTCTCTATCAATTTGCCTATGTACCCCTCCGAGCTATGGAAAGGAACGCCGCACATCGGCGCTCTTTCAGCCTCACCGCAGTCTCTGCCCGTAAGCGTCAGCTCAAGCTCACGCGAGGCAAGCACGGCGTCGTCAAAGAACATCTCATAGAAGTCGCCAAGACGGTAAAAGAGCAAATAGTCCTTATATTGATTTTTTATTTCAAAGTATTGCTCCATCATTGGGGTCATAGTATCTTCCTCCGAAAAACAAATTGAAAGTTCAGAAAACTACTTCTTCACTCTTAACGGTTACTTATTACCTTCAAATTTCACTTTGTGAAATTTAGTGGCAGCCTCCGCCGCAGCTTGCGCAGCTACCCGTGCAAGCCGAGGGCTTCTCACCCGTGATGTTATAGGTGATAGTGCCGTTCACCTCGTTCATAAGGATATTAACGTCTGCCTGAGCCTCATTGAGCTCGGTAAATATGGGGTGCTCCATTATAGAGCGGTAAAGCTCATCGATACGCTTCTGTATAACGTCTATGAACATAGTGTCGCGCTCTTCCTTGGTTATCTCGTGCTGGAGAGCCTTCTGCTGCACCTCATACTCTATCATGAGCTTCTGAAGGTCCTTATCGCCCTCATAAACATTCT
>JAZSNX010000136.1:0-4622 GCA_045536665.1 Eubacteriales bacterium | reverse complement strand
AAGACAAACCAAATGATCAACTCCTTGGCTCACAGAACGACATGGCTACGATCCGACTTGAGTAGGCAAGGAAGATTTCGCTGAGCAGGAATGAAAAATACGCTCCCGCAATTTTTTGTGGGAGCGCTTAACTAAGGAGCGTTTATGCAGCTTGTTTTACTTACGGCTCTCGGGGTGGGCGGAGCTACGGTCATAGGAGCAGTTATAGGCTTTATATTTAAAAAGGTATCCCACACGTTTTCCGATATAGTTTTGTCATTTGCGGCGGGAGTTATGCTTTCGGCGGCGGTGCTTGGGCTTATTGTGCCGTCAGTGGAATACGGTGGTAAGTACGGCTTGATAATTACCATCGTGGGTGTTTTCGCGGGAGCGCTGTGCTTAAATCTTATAGATAAGCTCGTTCCGCATCTACATAAGCTTGTTGGCGGCGAAATTGAGCAGCACAACAACGCAAATCTTAGTAAGGTGCTACTGTTCGTTACCGCGATAGCCATACACAACCTGCCCGAGGGAATAGCGGCGGGCGTTGGCTTTGGCTCTGGAGATACATCGCAGGCGCTTATGATAGCGGGCGGTATCGCGCTTCAGAATATTCCCGAGGGAATGGTCATTATCGGACCTATGCTCGCGGCAGGCGTGAAGCCGAGAAGGACATTTGTTATCGCTATGCTGACGGGACTTGTTGAGGTGGCGGGCACGTTGCTCGGCTATTTCGCGGTAAGCGTAGCGTCGGTAATATTGCCGTTTGCCCTTGCCTTTGCGGGTGGAACTATGCTTTACGTCGTAAGTGACGAGATGATCCCCGAGACACACGCGCACGGACACGAGAGGGGAGCGACATACGCGCTTTTGGTTGGCTTCTGCGTTATGCTGATAACCGACGTTCTGCTTGGATAGATAAAAAACGGAGACCTTGGGGGTACTTGCGATAGGGTAGAATTAAACCAATGGTTGACTGAGGAATGCTTGACATTTTATATAATGTGTGTTATAATGAGTTAAACTTAGATAATAAAGGAGGTGGACAAAATGACTAATTTTATACTGATAAAATCAATTGCCGTTTTGTCCACTGATGTTCTATAATCTGCCTTTTCAGAAAGATCGCTCTTGATTTTGTCAGGAACGATCTTTTATTTTATCTAAATTAGAAAGAGGTATGATTATGAAAGAAATTATCACTATTCAAGTAAGCAAGTTTTTAACAACAGAACTCACGGAAAAAATTGCGAAAAAGCAATGGAAATCATCTGCTCCTAATTGGACAAATCGTTCTCGCCAATACATTTTCGATGAACTTGTCAACGGAAATGATTGCTTTGGTGTTATCGCTACAACATCCCAAAATGATGTGATTGGACGAATACACTGTGTGAGAAATGAAAAAGATCATTCCCTTTGGTATTATGGAGATTTATTCGTAATTCCAGAATACAGAAGAATGGGTGTCGCAAAACAAATGATTAATACAGCAATCAATCACTTGTCAGAAATAGGAGCATCTATACTTCGATGTTATGTAGAACCAAACAATTTGCCAAGCCGAAATCTTCAAGTATCGGTGGGATTTAAAGAAAAAGATTTTGAAAGTTTCAACGATTTAACCAATGATGGCGAAATCATGTACGAAATCAATATACCCAAAAGCCTTACGACAATTCCGGCTACAGTTGACGAAGCTTATTTTGTTAGAATTTTGTTCGTTCAAAACAAAGAGGTTTTGAACACACCTAATATAAGTTTAGGTGAGTGGAAAGCAATTCTTTCAGTAGAAAATTCGGATGAAAAACATTTTTTGATATGTAAGGGTGCTATGCCCGTAGCATATATGAAAATTAATGGATTATTAAATCACGATAGAGCATGGGTTTCTATGCTCTTTGTTGCTAAAGAATTTCAGCATCAAGGAATCGGAACATATGCTTTGTATTATGCAGAACAATACGTTAGAGAAAAAGGATTTTCTTCAATAGCAATACAAACAGATATAGGAAACAGCGCTGCGTTAAATTGCTATAGAAAATGTGGCTATCAAATTTACGAACAGGATTCAAAAATAAAACTTTTTAAAAGATTATAAAAAGTTTCGCTTTTGTGTCCACGAAAGCAGCGCTTGTCAGGAAAATTGACAAGTTATAGATGAAGATAAAGAAAGGCTCCATTTACACAAGGGAGGCTCATCACCGCCCGACAGTACACCTATATGGTGTAACATACTATACATTGCAGGGCAAGGCGCGTGAAAAAGGACAGAGAAGTTCACGTTCTCTGTCCTTTTTGCTGTAGGGGCGAACTGCGTTCGCCCGCGGGCGTTCACAGAACGCCCCTACGAAATTTATTTCTCGGAAGGCAAAACCTGCTTTATGGTAGGTGTCCCTTGACTCTCCTTTTTTTACTGCCCGAGGCTTCCTTTATTACCTGTATTTACAGTTTGACGCTATGTCTCCGATATGGTATAATATAAGGGTCGGGTGCTACTACGTGACCCGACGAAATACTTTAAGGAGGTGCAGCAGATGAAAAAGCTGTTCGTATTTGTTGTGAGTGTAGTAATGCTCTCCGTGATGCTTATGACGGGTGTATCAGCTGCTACTACTCATACTGTCGCTCGCGGCGACACAATGTGGAAGCTCGCCGTAAAATATGAGGTGGGACTTAGCGAGATAAAAAGCGCCAATCCCCAGATATCAGATCCCGACCTGATCTATCCTGGTCAGGTGCTTAATATTCCCGTTACCGACGGGGCGGTGACAAGCTATGAGCAAGAGGTCATAAGACTTGTAAATGAGATAAGAACGGAAAATGGCTTAAAGCCGCTTACATACGATTGGCAGCTCAGCCGCGTGGCTCGATATAAGTCGCGGGATATGAAGGACAATAGATATTTTTCGCATAACAGCCCCGTGTACGGCTCGCCTTTTCAGATGATGAAAAGCTTTGGTATCTCTTACTGTACCGCGGGGGAGAATATAGCAAGAGGATACTCAACTCCAAAAGCGGTCGTTGACGGCTGGATGAACTCCTCGGGACACCGCGCGAATATTCTTAATTCGTCCTTTACGCATATCGGTGTAGGATACGTCGCCGAAGGCAGATATTGGACGCAGATGTTTATCGGAAAATAGTAAAGCACATAGCATTTTTGCCTATTTGAGCAAAAAAATATGACAAACGTGTTATTTTTGTCGAATTTTAGATGAAAAAATCATATTGAAATATCGTGTCTCTTGTGATATACTATGCTTGACAAAAAATTAACAGGAGATATAAAAAATGGCAAACGTATGTGTTATTACCGGTGGCGGTAGCGGAATGGGTCTTGAGGCGGCAAAGTTTATGCCTAAGGACAAGATAATAGTTCTCGCGGGCAGAACTCTTTCCAAGCTTGAGGGCGCGGTGGCGGAGCTTGAGGCGCTTGGATTTGAGGCTTACGCAAAGACCTGCGATACCTCGTCCAGAGAAAGCGTCAAGGAGCTGGTCAAGTTTTCGTGCGAGCTTGGTGAGATAAAGAACGTTATAAATTCCGCGGGACTTTCGCCCGCTATGGCAAGGCCTGAGACTATCGTTAGAGTAAACGCTCTTGGAACTGTATACATCAATGAGGAGTTTTCTAAGGTTATGAGCTCGGGAAGCGTTATTGTTGACGTTTCGTCGAATTCCGCGTACATACTGCCCTCGTTTATCATAAATAAGAAGATATACGCTCTGGCAGATACCGATGAGGAAAAGTTCGTTCAAAAGATAATCAAAAAGAGCAATATGGCAAAGAGCGACTATCAGAAGTCGGGCTTTGCGTATTCGCTCTCCAAGAATTTTGTTGTTTGGTACGCAAAGAAGTGCGCGTTCGAGTATGGCAAAAAGGGAATTCGTGTAGTGTCTCTCAGCCCGGGACTTATCGCTACCGATATGGGTAACCTTGAGGCTAAGGATGGTGGAATGCTCATTCCTTTCTCCGCTGAGGAGAGAATGGGAAGACCCGAGGAGCTTGGCTTCGCTCTCGCTACGGTCGCCGATGAGCGCAACGGATATCTTGCGGGAGTCGACGTTCTCTGCGACGGCGGAAGCACAAACGGAATGAAGGAATTTAAAAAGAAAAAATAATGATACGGTAACGGGCGACGTATAGTCGCCCATTATTGTTTTATAATGTGTTGACAAGGGCGCAAAACAGTGTTATAATGAAGATACCAAGCATTTGGTAAGTAATTACAAATCTTATAAGGAGAAAAATTATGAGTAAGTACGCGGGAACAAAAACAGAAAAGAACCTTGAGGCAGCTTTTGCGGGCGAGTCTCAGGCGAGAAACAAGTACACATATTTTGCGTCTGTCGCAAAGAAAGAGGGATATGAGCAGATATCCGCGCTTTTCCTTAAGACGGCTGAGAATGAGAAGGAGCACGCAAAGATGTGGTTTAAGGAGCTCGAGGGCATTGGCGATACTGCCGCTAACCTTGAGGCTGCCGCTGACGGTGAGAACTACGAGTGGACTGATATGTACGAGGGCTTCGCAAAAACAGCCGAAGAAGAAGGCTTCCCCGAGCTTGCGTTCAGGTTCAGACTCGTAGCCGCTATAGAAAAACACCACGAAGAAAGATACCGAGCTTTACTCAAAAATGTAGAA
>JAZSNX010000199.1:0-6081 GCA_045536665.1 Eubacteriales bacterium | reverse complement strand
AACGACATGGCTACGATCCGACTTTGACCTGACTCCTATTTCCATTCAGGTTGACCTTAAGAACGCGCTTTCAAGACAGAACATTCGTATCGACGTTCCCTCGAGATTTACCGTAGGTATCTCGACCGAGCCGGGTGTTATGCAGAACGCGGCTGAGCGACTTCTCGGACTTCAGCTTTCCGAGATACAGGAGCTCTCCAAGGATATTATCTTCGGTCAGCTTCGTCTTATCATCGCGACGATGGATATCGAGGAGATCAACACCGACAGAGATAAGTTCCTCGCGGCTGTCAGCTCAAACGTTGAGACCGAGCTTAAGAAGATAGGTCTTCGCCTTATCAACGTAAACGTAACCGATATCAGCGACGAGTCGGGCTACATAGCGGCTCTCGGTAAGGAAGCGGCTGCAAAGGCTATCAACGACGCTAAGAAGAGCGTTGCTGAGCAGGATAGAGAAGGTTCTATCGGTGAGGCAAACGCTAAGATGGAGCAGAGAATCAAGGTATCTGAGGCTGAGTCCGTAGCTATTCAGTGTGAGAACGAGGCTAGGATGAAGATAGCTATGACCGATGCGGCTCTTAAGGAAAAAGAGGCAGAGGCGCTCAAGATAGCGACCACGGCAGAAAAGATACAGGCTGCAAAGGCACTCGAGGAGTCCTATGCGGCAGAGCAGGCGGCAGAGCAGGCAAGACGCTCCAAGGAGCAGGCAACGCTCGAGGCTGACATCATCGTTCGCGCTGAGGCAAGAAAGAAGGAGCTCGAGCTCGAGGCAGAGGCAGAGGCTGAGCAGATGCGTAGACGCGCACAGGGTGAGGCAGACGCCATCTATGCTAAGATGGAAGCTCAGGCGCGAGGCGTTGAGGAGATACTTAAGAAGCAGGCATCTGGTTTTGCTGAGATAGTAAAGAGCGCGGGCGGAGACGCGGACGCGGCTCTCAAGCTGCTTATCGCCGATAAGCTTGAAGACCTTATGAAGGTTCAGGTCGACGCTATCAAGAATATCAAGATAGATAAGGTAACAGTCTGGGACGGCGGTCAGAACACAGACGGCAAGACGTTCACAGCAAACTTTATTTCGGGTATGATGAAGTCCGTTCCCCCTCTTGACGAAATGTTCGCGATGGCGGGAATGCAGTTACCCTCATACCTCGGTAAGAAGGCTGAGGAGCAGGAGAATGCTCCCACAGAGCAGGCAGAGGCTTAAATCACTGTGTGCTCGCCAAGCCTCGCTTGGCGAGCACACAAAAAGGAGATATTATGAAAAACACGACTAGGGAGAGTATAAAGCATTATATAAGGTATGTTGTCTATTTTTTGATAGTTCAACTTGTCGTATATTTTATACGTACAATGTTCTTTACCAGTATGATAGGTCAGGCATATTACGATTCTCAGTACAACGATAATACTGCTTATATAACGATCACTATTTGGTTTTCCATTATAGCTACGTTGAGCGTTTGTATATTAACGGCTCTTATCAAATCGAGAGACGCTGAAAAAAAGCGGCTCTTTCGGGCAGAGTACAAGACAAGCGAGTTTACCGTAAGGCAGGCACTGGCACTTGGATGGAAACGTACACTTGGACATACCGCGATCTGGGCGTTGTTTTCTATACCTTTTTTGGTCTTTTATTCCATATGGGGCTTGACATATGATACAGCTATCGTTACGCAGTTTGAGATGTTTTATGGACTTCAAGCGGGATTTTACGAAATAACTCATATAGGAATTTTGGGATTTATAATGTCGTGCGTGTTCTTCTTTGCGGTGTCAATGCTCTTTGACCTGCTTGTATACAAAAGCTGGAACAGCGATAGGGTGTAAGAGGTAAGATTATGTGTAAGATAACGGTCTCCGCAATGATACGTGATTACAGAAAACTGAATAACGTGTCGCAGGAGCGTTTCGGCGAGCTTGTCGGAGTATCGGCGCAGGCTGTGTCAAAGTGGGAAACGAATAAGTCTTACCCCGACATTACGGTGCTCCCCAAAATAGCTGAGCTCTTAGGGTGCTCAGTTGCGGATTTCTTTTATGACAAAAATAAGGAGGCAAACTATGAAAAGAAAGATTGATTATATGGACGACGAGCGCAGCATATGGAAGTATATATTCCTTGGAATCCTCACGTTGGGTATTTATCAGTGGTGGTGTATATACACGCTTTTGAGAGATATGAAAAAGCTGTGCAAGGACAGTGACACGAAAGTGGATGGAATATTGAAGTTTATCCTGCTTAATATAGTTACGTTGGGTATATACGGTATCTTTTGGATGTTCAAAACTGCCGATATCCTCTCCAAGGAGGGACGCAACCGTGGAGTTGATATTGATATAAAGCCTACTTTTATGATCATCTGCTACGTTCTTTCTTATATCAGCGGTTGGACGGTCTATGTTGCTTGGGCTCAGATATTCAACGCAATGAATAAGCTTGCCGCCGACTATAACAGACGAGTAAGAACTATGCCTCCGTCGTATTTTGAAAACAACGCTGAGGTCACAAACTAAAAAGATAAAAAGCTACCGCGGAGCTCCGCGGTAGCTTTTTTACAGTGCAAAACGCAAACCGTCAGTATTGCTGACGGGGGATATTTTATTCAAGTATATTGCTCGTGATGTAGTCAACGCCAAGATCGACGAGCTCCTCGGCGCGCTCGGGGGAATCGACCGTCCATACGTTTATCTCAAAGCCGTTTGCGTGTATCAGCTCAACAAGCTCTGCCGTCACACGCTTGTGCAGTATGTCGAGGTCGAGACGGTGCTCCTTCATAAATTCAAGTATCTCGGACTCCCATTTTGTGGTGAGAAACTGTATCTTCGCATTCGGCAGAAGCTCTCGCAGGTATACGCAGTTTTGTCTGCTGAACGAAATAAATACCGTTTGCTCAAGATATTCAAGACCCGCTATTGTGTCAGCAATGCGACCGCATACCTCTCGTGTCATAGCGTTTTTTAACTCGAGAACGGCTACCTTTTCGTATCTCTTGCAAATTCTTATATATTCGTCAAGCGTTGGAATAACAAGGTCGGAACGCTTAAGGTCCGTCTGCTTGTCGAAAAGCCTGAGAGCGGAAAGCTCGGCATATGTCGACGCCTCAACCTCAAGATTTGTGCCGCTCACGCGCTCTGTGTTGTCGTCGTGGAATATCACGAGCTGACCGTCGGACGTGACGTGCGTGTCTGTCTCAATGCCAAAATAGCTCCTGTTGCCCGCCGCGACGAATGCCGCGCAGGTGTTCTCACACTCAAGTCCGCTCACACCGCGGTGGGCTATCATTTTTACGCTTTTTTTATCTATCTTTATAGTGTCCATATCACTTATCTCCTTTTCTCTTGCCGATCTTTGCAAACCATTTAAACGTCAACGGATAAACACCGCCCGCGAAGATCACTATAAGAGCATAACGGACAGCTCTGAAAATAAAGTGCTCCTCCGAGCCGCCGAATACTACCTTCAAGCCATTTTTGAGCGCAACGACAATTATAACACCAACGGCAAATTTTAGTATCTGACCGATAAGCGGAGCTTTTTCATCAAATCTTATGAGGTTTTCGTCAAGCGCGTATACGACCAAAATACCAACCGACGCTCCAAGAATGGTCGCGGCGTTCTTTACCCCCGAGGCGATGTGCTCAGCGTCAAGACTGACAAGCTGGGGGAGCACCTGCGTGAATATCATAAAGCCGAGCGAAAGAACGACCATACCGCCGAAGATGACGTAATATAGCCATTTTTTGCGGTTCGCAAGCTCAAAGAGAGGGTAGAGAGCAAATACCAATACCGCGCCAATTGCGAGAGAAACTAAAACGTCCTTGGGAGTATGTACACCGAGATACATTCTGGAGAATGCAACAAGAACTATCAACACAATGCAAACTATGCGCAGCCAAAGCTTTTTAGTAAAGCGAGTGACACCGCCAAGCGTGCAGGTGGCGTTTTGCGTGTGTCCGCTGGGGAATGAATAGCCCGTAGCCGCGGGAATAGCCGACTCAACTGCCTTGAAGTTCGGGTCAAGCACCCAAGGGCGGGGAATACGGAAGCAAAGCTTTAAAGTCTGATTTATTAAAGTACCCAAAAAGCCCGTTCCGAGCAGATAGTAGCCGCGCCGCTTGTCGACACACCAGAAGACGGCAAGCGCGATGGCGAGAAAGGCTATCTCGTCACCAAGGTAGGTCACCGCTCCCACTATAAAGTCAAATACGGGATTTCTTATGCCCTCAAGTAAATATAAAAAATCCATAGATTTCCTCTTTCACTGTTTTTTGTAGCTATATGATATCATAAATGCTGACATTAGTCAACATAAAAAACAAAAGACGGTATGCGACCGTCTTTTGCTTTTTCTTTTTTTATCTGTTGCTATTTTGAGAGTTGTTGCTGTTGTTGCTGTTGTTCTGGCTGTTGTTCTGAGAATTCTTGTTATTGTTGCTCTGACTGTTGTTGCTATTGTTCTGAGAATTCTGGTTGTAGTTCTGGCTGTTGTTGTAGTTGTTGTTCTGAGAGTTGTTATTGCTCTTGTTCATTATCTCACCTCCTTGTGCGGATATGAAAGTAGTTTTTCATATTTTTGCGCAAGCTATTCACGATATGGTAAAAACGAAAAAATGATAAAACGATAATTGTTAGAATAATAAATAAAAATATAAATGCTACTTGACAAAGGGGAAGATGTGTGGTATAATACACAGTGTTCGGCGAAAAAAGAAACAAGCGCAAAGCACACCGGATTTTATATCCAAAATGAGCATAGCCTTGAAGGAGGCTTCCGAAACAAAATATTGGATCAGACTTTTGGCTTCAACGAATTACCTGACAGAAGCCGGATCTGTTTCTATATTAAACGATTGTGTAGAGCTTGAAAAAATTTTAGTGAGCATTATCAAATCCTCAAAATAATTTTCAACTTTCCACTTTCAATTTTCAATTTAATACGCGGGTATGGCGGAATTGGCAGACGCGCTAGATTCAGGTAGCGTCACCTCAGTGAATGCCTTAACGACTTGTTACAAGTCCCGCTTCGGAGACCTCACTCCGTGTAAAAATTAAAGGAAAACTTAATACGCGGGTATGGCGGAATTGGCAGACGCGCTAGATTCAGGTTCTAGTCTTTGCAAGGAGGTGCAGGTTCAAGTCCTGTTACCCGCACCATCGGAAGCCTTGAAAACACTACGTTTTCGAGGCTTTTCTCTTTTCATTTTTGTTGGCAGACACGTAACCACGGCTCACAAGCTTATGTTACGCGTCTGCCTTTTTTTTCCTTATCTTTCTAACAGACAAGGTCCCATACTCTGATACATTGGATCGTCAGCATCGGGGATAAAATCGATGTGAGAGCTGAACTTCGCTTTCATCTGTATCTTGATTCTCAGCTTTCCGTCCACCTCTGCTATGAGTATTTCTTTTATCAGCATTCGCAGATGCGTGTTGCTGATAGCTCCCTCGGATATGATCTCGTCCAGCATATCAATTCCGCTTTTGATCTCGGCTTTTCTCTTGCGGATAGTTTCCTCGAAGTTTCGTATCGCATCTATCTGCTCTGTGTAGGTTTTGATGTCCGCATCGCATTTTACAAGCATTTCATCATACACACTTGCGTGTTCTCGGTCACGGATACGTTCAAGTAGTATCAACTGCTGGTCGCTCTTTCGCTGTTCTAATTTTGCAGTAAGCTCTCGTATCCGCTTTTCTGCGGTGTTCTTTTGAGATAGCCAACGCTTAACGTCAGACTCAATACTGTCGTAATTCTTCTGGGCATCTTCCTTCAGATTTAACAGTTCTTCGTATATGAGATTGTCAAGGTCGGATTCGTCAATGCGGTGCGAAGTACAGTTTTCGCTGCCGTAGCGATGGTATCCGTTGCAGACGTATTCGTATCTGTCGGGTTTATTCTTCCACCGTTTTGTTTTACAACTGAAGCTCGAGCCACAGTCGGCGCATTTGAGTAGCCCTGTGTATCTGTGGCACGGTTTACCGCTTGATGCTCTCACGTTATTTCTGACCTTTTCGGATAGTAAAAATTGTGCCTGCTCCCATACCTCTCTTGATATGATAGCAGGCACAAAGTTTTCGTGTCGGTA
>JAZSNX010000110.1:0-3702 GCA_045536665.1 Eubacteriales bacterium | reverse complement strand
GTTAAATTAGGATTTATAGGTGTGTTCAAATTACAATTTCGTAGGGGCGATTCACGAATCGCCCGCGGGTCATTTGTGAATGACCCCTACAATGGTGATAGCGAACATTGTGTGATAAAATGTATGTTGTGCGAACATCACGCGGGAGCACCAAGGCGCTCCCCTACCGCTCCCAATATTGGTATGTTGGTAGGGGCAATGTTCGCACCTCAACGTGTCATCCTGAGCGGAGCGTAAGCGCAGCCGAAGGATCTCCCACGGCGGACGATTCGTGAATCGCCCCTACGACCTGTTGAATCTAACTCACCAACAAATCCTAATTTGAAACCATAAAACCAACAACAAAAAAGCACAGGCGGAGGAGTGTCCCACACCTATGCTTCTATTTTATTTTTTATTTAAATCTAAATCTCTTTCTGAGTGTACCAAGATAATAGGTGATCAGCTTTGTCAGCGCGAGGTCGTAGAGCACGAATATAAGCTCAAGTAATACAACGCCTATCGCGTACACATATATCGGTATCACCACGTTTCCAAGCACTAAAAGCTTCAAGCTGATAAACACGGCAACGAGCGCTATATTAAAGGTCAACTCCTTTAATACCCACGCCAAAGGGGCTTTCCTCTTTTCGTATTTTTCCTTTAGTATCGGATAATATCCGAAAAACAACGCGTACTCTATCGCCGCCGTCTTGTTCGGCAACAGCAACAGCGCGAGCGTAGCCGTTACCGAGAATACCAGCCACGGCGCTGCCTTACCGTACTCTATAACGGCAAATACCGCCAAAATAGACGCAAGCACCGCCACGGTGGCGTCCAGCACCTCAATAAGAGAGCCCATATAAAGCAATATCACTCCAAGAGCCGCAAGCATCGCGCACACCGCAAGCTGCTTGACCTTACTGTTCTTTCTTTCCATATCTTATCAACAGCAGCCTATGAGGTCTCCGCCCATACATTCACAGCAGCAGTCGGCGCACATAAGTCCCGAGCAAATATCACACGTAGAGCAACCAACTCCACCGCTCTGATTTGTACGGTAGCCTCCGCCATAGCCCTGCGCTCGGTTGCGCAGATTATTCTGCGCCGTGCGGTACTCGTTATTGTAAGGGTCAAGTGAGCAAGCTATGTCAAAGTATCTTTGCGCGTCCATATAATTTCCGCGTCTGAGCATCACACATCCCATAAGGAAATTCCATTCAGCTCCCCTGTCGGGCTCGGCTATGGAATACAGCCTTTGCTCCGCCGCGGCGACGTTACCTGAATTTATAAGCCTGCGTATCTCGTTGTAGGTCGGATTGCCGCTTGACGAGGTGTTTCCCGCATAGCTGTACTGCTGAGAGCCGCCAGACGAGCTTCTGCCGCCGTTCTCTCTCATTTTCTTTATCTCCTCGTAAGCCGCGTTGACCTCCTTCATCTTCTCACTCGCGAGATCAGCGAGATCACTGTCACGGTATTTATCGGGGTGATACTTACGCGCGAGCTGTCTGTATGCCTTTTTTATCTCATCGTCCGAAGCGTCTGCAGACACTCCAAGGATCTTATAAGGATCGTTCATCAGGTCAATTTCCTTTCTTTCTTACTATCCTGCTTGCTCTTTTTTCTCTTATCACCCGAGATGACACGCTCCGCGGTGTCTGGCAAGCCAAGATACATTATATTCTCGATTATACTCATCATTTCCGCTCTGTCCGTCCTGACGAGGTCGAGCGCCGCCTCAGCGGAGCACAGTCCCGCCTTGAGCGCGTCAGCTACGAGCTCAAGCTCGTCTGCGCTCGGCAATCTTCCGCCGTAGAGAAGCAGGAAGGGATTGTATCTTTCTCGTTTCTTGTCCTCTCTCATATCGTCAAGGGCATCGACAGTATATATCCATTTTCCAACGCTTCTGCCAAGCTCGTTTGCTATGCGCGCCCTGTCGCTCTCAAGCCCGAACGACATTATATCCGAAAGTATCTCGCCAAATATAGCGGCGGGGGTATCCACGCTCGCAAGGCTCTGCTTCTCGGTCTCGGCGAGCTCGCGAAGTCTCTTAGCGATACTTGCGTCAAGCTCCGAAAGTCCTGCCTTGAGCGCCTTTTTTCTTGCGCGCGAAACGAACGGATACACAAACAGGGCTCTCATTTTTTTCAAGCCCTTTTCATCGGAAAGGTCGTCCTTTATCTTATGGTAGTTAAGTATAGCCGCCGCTCTTGCCGAATAATCAAGAACAGCGTTGGTCTCCATCATGTTGCGTTTTTTGAGTGGGTGCGCAAGACAACGGCGCTGAGAAAACCTTATCTCGGCATTCTCAAGGCACACTCTGACGAGCACGAGAAAGGCAAAATCGTAGCTGAGAGTCATTCTTGAGCATTGACCCGTACACTTGCCCATAGAGCGGCAAAGACCGCAATACGCGCCTCGGTACGCTTCGTATTCTCTTACCCTAAGCTCCGAGCTCTTTACTCTTACATATCCAAACACGGGCATCTTCCCTTTCAAATGCGTTCAAACGCGCGCTTGCTCAGCAACGCACGATACTTCATTTAATATTATATCATATCACAAAAAAATACAATGTATTATTTGTAAATATTTTGAAAAATTACAGACTCTCCGCTCCCTTTCCGTGTCTCTTAAAGGTTATGTTGAGTACGGCTATGGCAAGCGTTACGAGGGCAATTCCCGCTCCCTGCCAGACGTCAAGCGGCTGTCTGAGCACGAATATTCCGAACACCGCCGCCATAAGAGGCTCGCTGAATGCGAGTATCGAGGCAACGTCGGGACGAACGCCCACAAGCCCCTTTGTATAGAACAGATAGGGAAGCACAGCCGTACAAAGACTGAACGCCACGAACAGCAAGGGCAATAGATACGGTCTCTGCGCCCCCGCGCATACGTCCGCTATCTCCCAAGGCTTGGATATCACAAGCGCTCCAAGTGCCGCGAAGGCAAAGCTGAGAGCAGAAAACGTGAGCGGCTCTTTATTCTTTTTCATAAACAGATCGGCGAAGATGCCGTAGAGCGAATAGGAGAAGCCCGAAAGCACTCCGAAAAGTATGCCTATTCCACTTGCCACAGCTCCCGTCACTATTCCCGACGCAAGCGCGCAACCGACAATGGCTATTATAAACGCGGCTATCTTTTTTGCCGTAAAGCGTTCACCGAGAAACAGCACCGACATTATCATAACGAACACGGGAGCGGTATAGAGCAGAATAGCGCTCACAGCCGCCGAGGTGTAGGTCATCGAATAGTAGTAAAATACGCACATTGAGAGCACCGAGCAAATTCCCGACGCCGCGCAAAGCCCGTATGAAGCAAGGCTCATCTTATAGTGGCGTCTGCCCTTTATAAGGAGTGCCGCGTTAAGGATAAGCGCGCCTAAAAGCGTTCTTATCGCGGTGCATTGCATCGGGGAGAAGCCTATTGCGGAAAGCTTGTTCACGAAAACGCAAGAGCTTCCCCAAAGCGCGCCCGCCAAAAGTATGAATATCACCGAAAGCTTATTTTTCATTTCAAATTCTCTCTGAATTGCAGATTATAGAGCTTGGAATACTCCCCGCCAAAGCCAAGAAGCTCGTCGTGCGTTCCCTGCTCTATTATCTTACCGTCGGCAACAACGGCTATCTCATCGGCATTCTTTATAGTGGAGAGCCTATGCGCGACAACAAGTGTCGTTCTGCCCACGCAAAGCTCGTCCAGAGCCTGCTGAATGAGTATCTC
>JAZSNX010000066.1:0-3995 GCA_045536665.1 Eubacteriales bacterium | reverse complement strand
GTTCAAGGGAATAAGCATGGGCTACGTAGCTCAGGGTATCCATTGCGACTCCAAGTACATTTACTATACCGCGTCGCCTAACGGTTCTTCGGCGGCTACGAATGCGACACTTGAAAAGATCAATATAGTCAACGTGTTTGACTATGACGGCAATTATGTTTGCACACTTACCATCGATCTTCCTCATGAGATCGAGAACATATTCTGGTATGACAACAGCTTCTGGGCAGGCTTCAATGGAAGCGACGGAAAGACTCTTTATAAGTTGTCATTCTAAGTAATTCTTTGATAAAAGAATGGAGGGCAGCAGAAAACGTAAACGGTTTTTTGCTGCCCTTTGCTACAATCTAAGAAAACCAAAATTTAACGAGGAAAATATTATGAGTACAGCAGTTAGTGAACTTATTAAGAAATACGGTTGTGACAACCTTGAGGTCACACTTGAGCCTAAGCTGACACTTAGCTGTCAGGACGAACGCTACAAAACTATGGGTATGCAGGGCGGTGGAACAGACGGAAAATACGGATATTTCGTAATGAACGAGCACGGCTCTACAGAAGCAGTAAAGAGTAAGATAATCAAGGTAGATCTTGATAAGTGGGAAATAGTTACAGAGGCACATGATTTTTATATGTGTCACGCAAATGACGTAGCTTATGACGCAAAGCATCATAGATTGCTCGTTTCTCATTGTAACGTGGATTCGCACAAGATGTCCATTATAGATCCTGATTCCCTTGAGCTTATCGAGGTTAAGAGTATTTCGACAAGACATTTCGCAATGGCATATAACGCAAAGAGAAATCAGTATGTGGTTGGCAAGACCGCAACATACGATATCGCCGTTCTTGACGAGGATTTCAATCCCCTTTACGATTTTGAGGGTGAGGACGGTCACGTAAAGCAGGGTATCGAGTGTGACGATGATTTTATCTACTTCTTCCAGACAGGCTGCCGTTATAACTGGATATTCATTTACGATTGGGACGGCAAGTATTACGGAAAGATAAAAGTACCGATGGTAGGCGAGAGTGAGCATCTGTTCTTCAGGGGAGAGGATCTTATAGGTACATTCAACGTACACAAGGACAGAACTGCACCGATATACGTAATGAAGGTATCCCCGAAAGAATAAGACGAGGTGACATATATGATCAGCGATATTATCAGAGAGCTCGACGGCGATGAGATAGAGGTCACGCTTGAAAAGAAGCTCAGCCTTCCTACCTTTGTAGAGGGCTACAAAAAGTGCTATATGCAGGGCGGCGGAACTGACGGCAAGTACGCCTACTACATCATAAACGAGGGCGGCAATACGGGCGAGGAGCTTAGCCGCATGTATAAGATAGACCTTGAGACTTGGGAGATAGTCGCTCAAAGGCAGGATTTTAAGTGGGCGCACGCAAACGACGTTACCTATGATTCCAAGAGAGGTGTGGTTGTCGTTTGCCATTGCAATAAGAGGATCTCCTTGGTTGACCCTGAAACGCTCGAGGAGCTTGAGGTCCGTGAGCTTACAACGGGCGGACAGTACAGCATGGCGTATAACGAAAAGAGAGACTGCTACGCTATCGGAAAGAGTATGTGCTATGATATAGGTATTACCAATTCCGACTTTGAGCTTATCTCCACCTACGACGGTCAGGACGGCTACACCAAGCAGGGAATGGAATGCGATGATGATTTTATCTACTTCTTCCACACAGGTAAGCGCCATAACTGGATATGGGTCTATGATTGGGATGGAAACTATCTCAAGAAGTTTACCGTGCCTATGGTTGGCGAGAGCGAGAATCTGTTTATAAGAGGCGATAAGTTTATAGGCGCTTTCAATAACTTTAAGGATAAGACGGGCGACATCTATGAGATGACGATCACGAGAAAGCCCAAGCCCCCAAAGACTGTTGCGGGGATAGTAAGAGACGCGGGCGCGCATGAGATAGAGACGGCTCTTGAGAAAAAGCTCACGCTTCCCACCGAGATAATGGGATTTGCGCCTTGCGCTATCCGCGGCGGCGCAAGCGACGGTAAATACGCTTACTACGCGATAACCGAAAAGCTGGCTATCGAGGACTCAAGAACAAAAATATTCAAGGTTGACACCGAGAGCTGGAGCGTTGCGGCTCAGTCAGACGAGCTTCGCGTTGGAAGGGCTACCGACATCGCGTACGATCCCAACAAAAAGCAGCTTGTGATCACTCACGGTGACAAGAACGCGTCATTCGTTGACGCACAGACGCTTGAGGTCGTAGAGACCAAGGAGCTCGAGATACGTGTTATACAGTACGGCGTGGCGTATGATAGCTCCAAGGAGAGATTCATAGTTGGTAACAGCGGATACGATTCCGACGTTTTCGACAAGGATTGGGGATATATCAAGAGACTCCGCGGACTTGACGGATTTACAAGACACGGAATGGAATGCGACGGTAAATATATCTACTTTTTGCAGTCGTCTACACGCAACAACTGGATATGGGTGTATGATTGGGACGGAGATTACGTTACAAGGATAGCCGTTCCCAAGGTAGCCGCAGGCGCAAACCTGTTCATAAAAGGCGAAAAGATCATCATAGCCTTTGATAACGCGCGCGAAAAAACGGGCGATATTTATGAGATGACGATTTCTGAAAAGATTTGAGGTTAAGAAAAATGAAAAAGCTGACAGCGTGTCTGCTTGCTGTGATAATGCTGGTGTCCTTGGTTGGATGCTCGGGCATGACTTCACAGAAGATAGACGATGGCATATTTAACGGACAGTTCGCGAACGGTATGCTTCTTCCAAACAAGGTAGAGCTTTCTCCCTTGATGGGTGTAGCGCCGAGCGCGACTAACAAGACTCTTACGATCGGCGGGGTGGCTATCTCTAATTATAAGATAGTTTATTCCGAGAATCCTTTGAAGGCAACTTACGAGACGTCACCGTATAACAAGGTCGTTATTCAGGATACGGAATACGACAGACAGACGGCGGAGAATCTTTCAAACCTGATATATCAGAACTTCGGCGTTAAGCTTGATGTCGTTAAGGATACGGCAGCTGCGGCAACCACCTATGAGATAAATATCGGCAATACAAACAGAAATCTCAAGAGCGCGGTGTCTTCATATCTTAAGACGGATAAGTCTTACGTTATAAAGGAATCAAGCGGAAAGCTCATTATCTGCGGTACTTCATACGGAGCTACGTGGCAGGCGGCTGAGGCATTCATTGAGTACTGCTTGGGACTTGGCACGGATACGGTAGCTATTGGAAAGAACTTTGTCAAGAGCGGCGAGGCAAATATGCTCGTTGTCGGCTGTATCGGAGATAGCCTTACCTTTGGAAGCGGAAGCACGCAGGGAAATTCGCAAGGAAACCTACCCCACCCTGCTAACGCTGCCGACCGTAAAGCGCACATCTCTTATCCTGCCGCGCTTCAGCGAATAGCTTGGAAACAGCTGGTAGTATATAACTACGGCGAAGGCGGAAGAACCATGACGGAAAACTTCTGGTGGGATGATAACGGTGACGGAACGCTCGAAAACAACCATGCATGGACAGCTTGCAGTCAATACACTCCCTGTATGAACAACGCGGCAAACTTCGACCTTGTGTTCCTTATGCTTGGAACTAACGACGCAAACAGCAACAGAGCGAAGGCGGCTGGATATAACTATGACAGCGCGTACGAGAATGCGTTTATCACGAGCTGCACCAAAATAGTAAATCAGCTAAAGAGCAAGAACAGTGACGTTCGTGTCGTTATGATGAACTGCCCTATCTCATATAGAGCAGACGTTGAGGATTACGCGCAGAATTACATAAGAGGTTACCAGACCAAGGCTGCGGCTCAGAACGGACTGACGCTCCTTGATATGTACAGCTTTACGAAGACAAATCTTCACAAGGATTCTTTCCCGGATACACTTCATCCTAACGACGAGGGATATACCGTGTTCGCAAAGGGTATCTACTCTATGGCAACTCCGATAATCGAGGAAATGCTCGGTG
>JAZSNX010000042.1:0-6176 GCA_045536665.1 Eubacteriales bacterium | reverse complement strand
GTCTCTGACAGCCATAGCAGACTTCTTCGGTCCCCTCATCATTATTCCCTTTATGAGCGTTTGATCACCTATCGAGGTCTTTCTTCTGCACGCGCTCACGTCACACTGTTTATTATCCAACGTTACCTCCCGTCGCGTCCGCGACATTTATTTCCAAAGTCTGATATTTCCTCTTTCATCGTAGTGCCAATAGTCTCCGTCTCCCGTTGGCTCTGTCTCGGAATAAAGGCACAGCCTCGCATCGGGAAGCGCAGAGTTATAGGCGGTAGCTATCGATATCTCCTCAAAGCTCTGCTCCGTACCGTAATAGTAAACCGTTACCAACGCCTCGCAATCTCTGAAAGCACTGCTCTCAACGGTCGCAAGCGACCTTGGAAGCACTATGTAAGTAAGGCTCTCACAGCTCTCAAAGGCGTTCTCGCTTATAGTCTCTATTCCCTCGGGAAGCACCACGCTCTTAAGAGAGCTACAACCGCAAAAGGCTGAAAAAGGAATGCTTTCAAGTCCGACACCGAGTGTCACGCTTTCAAGAGCCGTACAGCCGTGAAACGCGTTTTCGCCTATCGACGTAAGCGCGCCCTCAAGCTCTATTTTTATGTCGGTACAATCCTTGAAGGCATTTTCTCCGACAGAGCTCACAGTTTCCGCTACGATTATCTTATCCACTGTCGCGGTGGTCACCGACGCAAAAACTCCGCCTCCGATAGCCTCAACAGTAAGTCCGTTTATCTTAGCGGGCACTCTTATGATATTGAAATCTCCGTTGTATTTGGTTATAATGAGATTTCCGTTATCAAGCACGGTATAGTCGTAGACCGATGCCGCATCCGCCCACACAGCCTTGAGCGTTATGTCCGATTCTATGCTATTTATCTCAAAATTCCAAAAGACTCCGTCCTTCTCCCAATGACTGAAAATATAGCCCTCTCTTACAGGCTCGACAGGCAGCGCGGCCTTGCCACCCTTAAGTACCTTTTGCGACGGCACCTCGCTTCCGCCCTGAGCGTCGAAGCTCACGGTATAATAAACAGGCTCAGCGCCCGTATCATCATCCTTACAGGACACAAGCACGGCGAGCGCGCACAGCAAAAGCGCAATGAATATTACATACGATCTTCTTTTCATTAGCGTCTCTCCAAATAAATTACTATCATCATTATATATTTTTTAAGCGACTTTGTCAACAAGGACTAAAGAAATGTAACACCATATCAATAAAATTTTACTTTCAATTCAATTTTTCAGCAACTTTTAGATAGCCTCACTCCAACTTCTTGACAGCAACGCTCAAAAGGTGTATAATTATGGAAACGAAAAGCTATAATTATAGTAAGGAGGAGAGCGATGAGATATCCCGTGTATATTGACGAGATGATCGGTAGATTTGAAGCCGTAGGCGAGCAAGCCTTTATCGTAGGCGGAAGCCTGCGAGATACGCTCATCGGTCTGCCTCCCCACGATTATGATATAGCCACCTCCGCCCTGCCCGAGCATACTCTTGAGCTGTTCTCGGACAAGCGAGTGATACAAACAGGAATAAAACACGGAACTGTAACGGTCATCTATGACGATGAGCCTGTCGAGATAACCACTTTCAGGGTAGACGGCTCTTATGCCGACGCCCGTCACCCCGACAGCGTAAGCTTTACCTCAAGCATCGAAGAGGACCTATCCCGCCGTGACTTTACCGTAAACGCTATGGCATATAACAAAAGCCGAGGTCTTGTTGACCCTTTTGAGGGTAAGGCAGATATCGAGAAAAAGCTCTTGCGCACTGTCGGAGAGCCGACTCTCCGTTTCTCGGAGGACGCGCTGAGAATTATGCGCCTTTTCAGATTTTGCGCTCAGCTCGGCTTTGATATCGATAAGCAAACGCTTGATGGCGCTGCTTTTATGGCAGACGGTCTTGAGCATATAGCGAGAGAGCGGATAGCGAGCGAGCTTGTTCGCCTGCTCACCTCTCCCTACCCTTGCCGAGCGCTGAGCTTAATGCTCAAAAACGGCATATTCGAGCATATACTAAAGGGGCTCTCCCTCTCGGAGGACACCGCAAATAAAATGGAGCTTTTGCCAAACAGGGATACGGTAAGGCTTGCGTTACTGCTTTGGGATGCCGATCCCGAGCAAGCAGCCGCTCATCTGCGTTCTCTGCGTTACTCGAGCAAGCAGATAACAGGCGCGCTGGCAATACACAGAGGAGCAAGGTCTCGTATCGCGGACGAACAAGACGCGCGCAGACTCATCGCGAGCACGGGAGCTTATGCCCCCCTTGCCGCCTCGCTCTCGGAGACTATGGGAATATCCGAGATAGGAGCTGCGGCACTCGTTGAGCGTCAGCAAAGCACGCCGTGCAAGGTCACAGATCTTAAGATAAACGGCAAGGATATAGCCGAGCTCGGAGCTAAGGGAAAGCTGATAGGAAACACGCTTGAGGCGCTTCTCAACGCCGTTATCGACAAGCCCGAGCTCAACGAGCGCGATACGCTTGCGCGTATGGCGCAGGACATTTTGAAGGATAAAGGAAGCTAAAGTATGGAAATGCTGGATACCTTGAATATGATCAAGCAAAGCACGGGGAAGCTGTTGTCGGTAGACTTCGGCGACGTAAGAACGGGGCTTGCCGTGTCCGATCCCTCGCGTCTGTTGGCGTCGGGGCTTGGATATATATCTCCCGGCGGCATAGAAAAAACGGCGGACGCCGTCGCAAAGACCGCTGTTGAAAGTGGTGTCTCGGCTATAATCGTCGGACTTCCCGTGAATATGGACGGCTCGAGGGGCGGCAGAGCGCAAAGATGCGAAAAATTCGCGAGAATGCTCAAGGAGCGCACTTCTCTGCCTGTGGCTATGTTCGACGAAAGAATGACCACGATGACCGCCTCGCGCTACTTAAACGAAACGGGTACTAAAGGTAAGAAAAGAAAACAGGTCATCGATACGCTGTCAGCACAGATAATCTTACAGAACTGTCTTGACAGACTTAAATATATGGATCGAGGAAGCTATGAACAGTAATAAAAAAGCACAAAACTGCGAGAGCTGTGAGTTCTACGATTACGACGAGGAATACGAAGAATACGTCTGTAACGCCCGTCTCGATCAGGACGAAATGGCAAGCTTTTTAAGCGGGAGAACACGCTCCTGCCCATATTACAGATACTATGACGAATACAAGAGTGTTCACAAACAGATATAGGAGGAAGCAAAATGGGTACTCTTTTTGACTACCTTGATTGGCGCGGAGACCTGTCCTTTTCACAATGCGCCGCAGGCGAGGTGGACAATCTGATATTTTCCAATATATGTTACCTTGACTTTGAGGGGATCGCTCCAATCGCCTTTTCCAAGGGCATAATGTATCTCACCGCGATGAAGCGCTACAAGCAGATCCACAAGGGTGAGAATAACCCCCTCGGTCTAATCTTTCCGCCCGATATGATAAAGCTCGCTACCAAAGCGGCAAGAAGCGAAAGATTTGGCCGTACACGCGTGGTAGGTCACGTAAACATAATAAACGACAGCACTCAGATGCAGTTCAGCGCTACCACGTTTCTTTTGGACGACGGCTCGTGCTTCGTAGCCTTCCGAGGCTCTGACGATACGCTCATCGCCTGGAAGGAAAACTTTAATATGAGCTTTATGAGTCCCGTTCCAGCTCAGGCAAAGGCTGTCGAGTACCTTGAGGAGGTAGCAAAGGCATATCCCGATAGGCGGATATACGTCTGCGGACACAGCAAGGGAGGAAACCTCGCGGTATTTGCCGCCTCGAAATGCTCGTCAGAGACAAAGGAACGAATAGTCACAGTATACAGCAATGACGGTCCGGGCTTTACACGCAGATTTATTCAAAGCGCGGATTACAGGGGAATGCGTGAAAAGATACGCACACTCGTACCCCAGTCCTCTGTCATAGGAATGCTGCTTGAGCACGAGGAGGGCTATGAGGTAATAAACAGTACGCAAACGGGGCTTTATCAGCATAACGGACTAAGCTGGGAGGTTAAGGGCAAAGCGTTTATACACCTTGACAGCATTACCGACGAAAGCAAAAAGATAGACCGAACACTCAAGCTTTGGCTGTCAGAGATGAGCAACGAAAAGCGTCAGCGTGTGATAGATACGATATACGAGCTGCTCTCGTCAAGCACGGTAAAAACGCTTACCGACCTTAACGCTGATAAGCTTATCGTAATAAAAGCGTGGAACACACTAAGTCCCGAGGACAAAAAGCTTATCAAACGTCTTATAAGCCTTTTGATAAAGAGCACGCCTAAGAAAAAGAAGGACGCTCAAGCCGAGGTAAGCGACGGCACGAAAAAACAACCACAGCTCAAAAAAGCTTAAAACAAACCTAAGACCGAGCAGCAATACTGCTCGGTCTTAGGTCTTTTCGGTGATTTTATATAAAAACGAACACAAAATGCAATACGACAAGCACAGCAAGCGGCACTACCGCTCCGCCAAGAAATTGTTGCCAAGTGTGACGCTTCATTTTAAGACTCGCCCAAAGGGCGCAGACGTAAAGAACAACACCTGGAATGATAGCAAGATATACGCCGAAATACATCAGCAGCGCCGTAGGGCCCGCAACGCCGCAGGCGTGCGCGCTCGCGCGCAGCCTCAACGCCTTGTTTATTACTACTATCAGTATTCCCGATAACAAATAGATAAGATAAACAAACCAAAGCATCACGGGAGCATTGAGAAAAAGATTTGTTATACATCCAAGCACATAGCCGCTTACGGCGAATATCATAGCCAGATTGCGTTGCCCCTCACGACCTTTGTCCTTGAAATGCGGAATAATAGGCTGAAGCGGATAGGCAAGCAAAGGAAGCACGCACAAAAAAGCTATGGCGAGTATAAACAAATAAGTCTTGCCAAAAAGCGATGGATCAAAAATATACAGCGTTACGAGTGTTGCGAGCGCCATAATTGGGGCGACTGTCAACACACGAACGATCTTCGCAAACACCGATCTTATATTCATAACAGCTCCTTTACATTGCGTAGAAAAGCACACACAGAGCGTGTGTAACGCTTCCAAGCAGAACAAAAATATGGAATATCGAATGAAAATACTTCTTGCTTGCCCCGAGCTTGAAAAATACAGTTCCGACTGTATAGAGTATACCGCCGCTGAGCAACAGCGCAAAGCCCGCGTTACCGATAGCCTCGTGCATCTGTCTTATCGAAAAGATTATTGCCCAACCCATACCGATATAAGAGATCATACTGAATATCTTGTATTTTTCTATATCTATCGCGGTGAGTGTAATAGAAAGAGCTGTCAACCCCCAAACCGCGGCAAGCGTGAGATAGGCGTTTATGGGATGAGTCTTTGCGAGACAACAGATGAGCATCGGCGTATACGTTCCCGCTATCAAAAAATAGATAGTACAGTGATCAAGCACCTGAAACACCTTTTTGCCCATACACTCTCTCAGTCCGTGATAGATGCTTGAGGACGTGTAAAGGAGCACCATAGACGCGCCGAATATTGCGCCGCAGATCACACCTGCCGTGTTGCCCGAAAGAGCGGCGAGAACGACACAGAGCGCAAGCGTCGCGACTCCGAATCCGCCGCCAACGATATGCGTCACCATATTGAATATCTCCTCACCTCTCGTATAGCTCGGCAAAGCTCTGTCGCAAAGACGAGTCCTGTGCCGTCTGCCTTGCGGGCGGACGGAAACTGTATATACCGCATTCATAAAAAACACCTCTTGGTAAAATTTACTCTTTTATGTAGTATTCAATACTATGTCTTGATAAATATTATACCACATTGCTTTTAAAAATGCAATAGCTTTTTTAAATTTGTAAAAAAGTTCAATAAGCTCGAAAGCCTACCGCCGCTTGATCGACAAGCTTTGAGAGAAAAGAGCGAAAAGTGAAGAGTGACGAAGTAATAGTGAAGAAGTAAAAATCGACAAGCCTCGATAGAAGCTTGTCGATTTTTGTGAAAGGCGGACAAAAAAGATATTTTTGCTTTTTGACCGATGGATTTGAACCCATACGTTCTTAATCACGGCAAAGCCGTGTATGGAATCCGCAACTTGTTGCGGTATGGAATGGATTGCAACGCAATCGCATGGAATCAAGTCGCAGGAAAATGCACCCTTGGTGATGCCATACGCCTACGGCGATTACATACACGCTGACGCGTGATTCCATAC
>JAZSNX010000101.1:0-12032 GCA_045536665.1 Eubacteriales bacterium | reverse complement strand
CGGACGGCTATGATACAAAAGCGCTTCCGCGCGATAGGCTTATGGGCTTTGAGCCGAATAGAGGCGCGGCGTACAAGTTCTACTATCTCGATAAAATGAGAGAGGGACGCTTCAGCGTAAGCTATAAAAACGGAAGTGAGCTTGTCTTTGAGTTTGATAAGAAAAAGCTTCCGTATCTTGGCGTATGGCTCAACAACGGAGAGTTTCAGGGAATATACAATATCGCTCCCGAGCCGTGCACAGTCCCGTTTGACGCTCCCGACAAGGCAGCTATGAGGGGATATTTTTCAAGCATTCCATCAATGGACAAATTTGAATTTAGCATTAATATATCTATAAAATAAACATAAGGAGAAAAATATGAGTAAAGAAACTATGAAGGCAATAACCGTGTATGGCCCTCACGACGCTCGTATGGAGGTCGTTCCCAAGCCCTTGGCTACGGGTGATATGGTCGTCGCGAAGGTGTGCCGTACAGGCGTTTGCGCTACCGACCAGTCAATTTTTACGGGCGACAGCAGCTTTATCCGCTCGGGTGAGATAAAGTACCCCGTTCGCTTCGGTCACGAATGGGCGGGTGTAGTTGAGTCCGTCGGTCCTGAGGTAAAGAATATAAAGCCCGGCGACCGCGTTTACAGTGACAACTTCGTCACTTGCGGAAAGTGTGAGGCTTGCAAGAGCGGAGACTATATGAGCTGCCCCTCTATCTGGTCTGTCGGCACGGTAAACACATGGGACGGCTGCTATGCTGAGTATATGCAGATGCCCGAAAGACACATCTATAAGCTCCCCGATAACCTCTCTATGGATGAGGGCGCGCTTATCGAGCCCGCAAGCATAGCTTACGACGCATTCAAGGGAGTAACTCTTACAAAGAACGACACCGCCGTTGTTTACGGAACAGGCGCTATCGGTATGGTCGCCGTATGGCTCGCTAAGTACTACGGCGCGGGTGAGGTAATACTCGTTGGAAGAAGCGACGACAAGCTCAAGATCGGTCTTGAGATAGGCGCTGACCACGTTATCAACGGTAAAAAAGAAGATGCGGTCGCAAGGATCAAGGAGCTTTCCATAAGCGGCAAGGGCGCGGATCTTGTTGTTGAGACCTCGGGCGCGGCGTCTGCTCTCAGAGACAGTATAGCATGCACGGCAAGATACGGACGTATCTCGGTAGTAAGCTTCTATGAGAGAAATATCGACGATCTTCCCATAGATCCGTTGGTGCTTGGCTGTATGTCTATGGTGGGCGCGGCAGGTTGTTACGGAAACGCTCCCGCGGTCTGCGAGATAATGAGCAAGAATCCCGTAAAGCTTACCCCAGTTTTCACGCACCACGTTTCCTTCGAGAACACGCTCGACGTCTTTGAAAACGAGAATAAATATCACAACACAAAGATCAAGGCTATGATCGATTTTGATTAATGAAAGGAGATAAAAATGGAAAAGAAAAAGTTACCCGCCCTTCAGGTGGACGTTAAAAACGTAAAGCCCCTCATCTTCGGCGAGGAGTACGAGTCCAGAATGATACTCGACCACGTTATCACGGGCAGAGACGACGTTATCCAGATAAACCACGGCACAGTTAAGGCAGGCTTCGCTCTTGGCGGTGGCGTTCACGAGGACGATGAGATATATTACATCCTTTCGGGAAAAGGAAAGCTCACGCTTGACGACAAGATAGTTGACGTTGAGGGCGGTCAGGTCATCTTTATTCCCGCAGGCTGCTTCCACGCGCTTGACAACAGTATGTCCGACGAGGATATGTGCATTCTCACCTTCTGGAGAGATTGGAGAGCTAATGAGGCTTACGAAACTCGCGTAAAGCTCTGGGGCAAATCCTTCAAGACAGTTGACGAGGACTGATTTTTAAAGTATAATATAAAACATAAACACATAAATTGAAAGGAATTTTTATTATGAATAAGCTCAATAAGTACATCGACCACACAAACCTCAAGCCCTTTGCAACAAAGGCAGATATCGAAAAGCTCTGCGCAGACGCTCGCGAGTGGGATTTCGCGTCTGTTTGCGTTAACCCTTGTGACATTGCTCTCGCAAAGCAGCTTCTTGCGGGAAGCGACGTTATGACGTGTACCGTTATCGGATTCCCTCTCGGTAGAAACACCACAGCTCTTAAGGTTGCGGAGACCGAGGAGGCATATGCTCTCGGATGCGACGAGTTTGATATGGTCATCAACGTAGGTAAGCTCAAGGACGGCTGCGCTGATTACGTTCGCGACGAGATCGCGGCGATCGTTAAGGCAGCAAAGGGCAAGACCGTTAAGGTAATTATCGAGACAGGACTGCTCACCGACGAGGAGAAGGCTCTCGCAACCCGTCTTTCCTGCGAGGCAGGCGCGCACTTCGTTAAGACCTGCACGGGTGTTTCCGCAGGCGTTGCTACCGTTGAGGATATCAAGCTTATGAAGGCAAATCTTTCCGGTGACGTTAAGCTCAAGGCTTCCTCGGGTATCAGAACCTACGAGGACGCAAAGGCTCTTATCGATGCAGGCGCTGACCGTCTCGGCACGTCCGCGGGTATCGTAATAATCAACGGCGCTCCCAAGAACTGATAGCGAAAGGAGAGATATCATGGCAAAGGTTATAGGTCCCGGTTCTCTCGTGGTTGACGTTACGGGCTTTGCTCCCCATCTTCCTGTTGCGGGAGAGACCACCAAGGGCTCAACACTTCGCTTTGGCCCAGGCGGAAAGGGCAGCAATCAGCTGACCGCCGCTCACCGCGCAGGCTCAGAGGTAAAGATAATCAGCCGTCGCGGAGACGACGTTCTCGGACAGATAATGAAGAAGCATTACGATACCGAGGGAATGAGCGAGGAATACATAGTAGTAGATCCCAACGGTGAGACGGGCAGCGCTCTTATCGAGATCGACGAGAGCAATGCGCAGAACCGTATCATCGTTATACTTGCCGCTAACGAGCAGGTAACAAAGGAAAACGTTTATGCCGCTGAAAAGGATTTTGCCGACTGCGACGCTGTGCTTACACAGTTTGAGACGACTATCGACGCGGTTATGGTAACAAAGGAGCTCGCTCACAAGTACGGCAAGCCCTTTATCCTCAATCCCGCTCCCTATATCGACGTTCCAAAGGAGCTCTTTGACGGAGTTGACTACGTTACTCCCAACGAGACCGAGACCGAGCAATTCACGGGCATTACCGTAAACACTATTGAGGATTGCAGACTCGCCGCTCAAAAGTTCTTTGAGATGGGTGTTAAGAACGTTATTATCACACTTGGCGTAAGAGGCGCGTACTTCACCGACGGTAAGACTGAGATCACAGTTCCCGCCATCAAGGTCAAGGCTGTTGAGACAACGGGCGCGGGTGACGCGTTCAATGGCGGTCTTTCCACAGCTATCGCTGAGGGACTTCCTATGGACGTAGCGCTTAAGTTCGCTACCTGTACGTCGGCTATATCCGTAACACGTCTTGGCTCTTCTCCCTCTATGCCCTACCGTCATGAGATACTTGCGCTCCTTGAGAAGGAGTTTGGCATCACTCTGTAAGGAGGCGCAACTTTGGGTTTTTTAGATAGCTTTTTGGCGGTCGCTCAAAAGGTTGGACTACTGTTTATCATAATCGCGCTTGGCTTTATTTGCCAGAAGATACGCTTGCTCACTGAGGAGGCGAACAAGTGTATGGCGGATATCGTTATGTATTTCGTGACCCCTTGTGTTATCATCAACGCGTTCAGCGCTACGATGTATTCAAAGGCTGAGCTGCTCGGCATACTTAAGAACATAGCTATCGTTGCTGTTGTTTCGGTGCTGTTGCATGTTGTGATGATACTCGCCGTATATCTTCTTTTCAGATTTAAGGCTGAGGACAGGCGCAGGGTCATGCGATTTGCCGCGGTTTTCTCAAATGCCGGATTTATCGCGCTTCCCTTGGCGCAGGCGCTTATTGATACACCTACCTCTCACGAGGGCGCTTTGTACGCGGCGGTATTCCTTGCCGTGTTTAATATCGCTCTTTGGACGTGGGGACTTGTGGATATGAGCGGCGAGCGCAAGGCGATGAATTGGAAGAAGATAATATTCAACCCCGGTATAATCGGCGTTGTTGTTGGACTTTTCATATTTACCTCTCCCCTTTACATTACCATTGGAGAGACGTCGGGCATAAGACTTCCAAGTCTGATCATGGACGCGCTTTCGGCGCTTTCAGCCCTCAATCTGCCGCTTCCCATGCTTATGGTGGGCTACTACCTCGGTAAGGCAGATATAGGCGCGGCTTTCAAGGACGGTTGGTCGTACTTTTGTATGGCGCTCAGACTTATAGTTTTCCCGTTAGCAACGCTTGCCGTGCTTTATTTGTGCGGTATTCGCGGAAACGTGCTGACGGTGCTTGTCATCGGCGCGAGCGCTCCCGTTGGAGCGACGACAACGATCTTCTCGGCGAAGTTTAACCGAGACACTGAGCTTTCGGTGCGCCTCGTCGCGCTATCCACGATACTTTCAATGATAACAATGCCGCTTATAGTCGGTCTGACGCAGATGATATCATAAAGAAAAGGTGTCGGTTAAAATCTAACAATATGGGCGAGACTTCCCCCCGAAGTCTCGCCTTTTTAGTTTTGTTTTCATTTATCACACCAAAAGGCTGTCTTAAATAAGACAGCCTTTTGGTTTTATAGTTACAGTTTTTAAGGATAAACCTTTGTTATTTGTCCGTTTCTGTACGCAAGGCCTACAGTCTTATCAAACGAGCCTGAATAATATATATTACTCGTGCTCGCATACTTGCTTGCGGATGCAAGTATTTCTTGATACATCGGACCTGTCGTTCTTTCGATGCACGTAGGAACGAATATGTGCGTAGCCTTAATGAGCGCGTATGTGTTGGGCATAGCGTTTGCGCCGTGGTGCGCAAGCTGTACGATATCCGCCTTGATATAGCTTGTATAGTACTTCGGCAGCTTTGCCTCAACGAGTGTAGACGCGTCTCCCATTATTATCATAGACATACCGTTCGTGGATATCTTCGTTACCGTACTCGTATCGTTGAAGTCGGAGATGATAAGGGTCTTTCCCGTTACGGGATCTACAAGATCCTCGTGAGTGAACAGTACCTCTATGGTTACGTCGGCAAACTGTACCTTATCGCCTGTGTGAGGCTTATAGAATACGCAGTCGGGGTAATACTCTTCAAATACGGGAGTCCAGTTATTTATACAGTTATGCCAGCCCGTAGCACCCGGGGTCGGTGCGTTCAAGCCGTTATCGGGCAGATTAGCCATTACCGTCTTGAGGTCATACTTAGCGTGATATTTCTTGATAAACTCAAGGAATCCGCCGTAATGGTCGTCGTGACCGTGAGAAAGATACCAGCAAGCTATGGTTGCCTTTTCGTTCGACGGAGTGCCCGTTATCTCGTGAAGGAACGCATCAAGCTGTGCGGCGGGCGAGTAGTCACCGTTATTTCCTTGCATCTGAGCCTGAATACCGCCGTCGATGACGATAACGCTGTTATCGGCAAGTCTTATGATATAGCACATACCGTGAGTTTGTGCGCCTGTCGTGTTGTCGTCTGTATCGTTGAGCAGACCGAACTGATAGAATACCGCGCCGTTGTTTTCCGAAGCCGTTACGGTATAGGAAATGTCCTCGGGAGTAGCAACGCCCTCTTCAACGATAATGCGGGCTACCTTCGCGGAGTTCTCAAAGGCTACTATGACGGATTTTGTACCGTTTGTGAGCCTCGCAAAATACGCAAGCTCAGGCTTCATTTCGCTTACAAGTCTATAACCGTTTGTCTGGAGCTTGGTTACGTAAGCGTCAACCTCTTGCTGTGTAGAGCCGTTTACGCAGAACATAAGGCTGTCACCGTCTGTCTGGTCATTGTAGAAGGTGTTGAAGTGTGAGCCGCAGTTGTATATGTTTTCGGCAAACGTTCCCTTGGTTTCAAAGTATGGAATGCCTACTTGTTCCGGAATCATTGAGGTGACGTCGATCGCGACAGCCTCGCCGCACAGTAAAGCTCCGCTCGCGCTCTTGACGTATGCGGTCACGTATATCTTTTTCTCGGGATTTGTAAAGTATTCGTTGGTTACGTTGTTTACGTTCAGTATAGCGATGGAGTTTTGTGTGTTATCCGGTCTCCAAACGTATCCGCTGCTATCACGTACAGCGCTGTAAAGCACGCAGCTCGAAGGCTTCACTGTCGCTACACCGCTTTCGTTTCCTAAGGGTTTTGAGTTGCTGGTGGATACAAAAAATCCGAATTCGGTATAGTTTGGATCGTTTGCTACGGTTTTGTTCATCTCAAAGAGCACTCGGAGATCTGCGTTTTGGGAGATAGAGGTAGTTCCATTGGATATCTGCAAATATGCTGAGCCGATGAGTTCAACTCCCGTTAAGTATTCTTCTGCGCTATTCTTGATCGCTATAGCGTCTTTGTTGGAGAAATGCTTTACAAGCTCCCAGGTCTCATTTGTGATACCGTAGCTCGAATAGTTTTCCTCTGTAAGAGCATTGGCGGTAACATTGATGTTGTTTGCCTGCTTGTTGAGTGCGCCCTTGGCGTAGGTGCTGAGAATTCCGTTCTTCGAAGCCTTTGCCACATAAGCGGTATCGGAAGAGCTTGCGTATTTGTAAGCCGTTATATCATTGTCGGGGGATATCCAAACTCCGCCCAAGATATTGTAGTTGTTGTTTGAGATAATATTTGACGTAGTCGTTTCACTCGTGTGGTTGTTTCTATGCGACATAATATTATGACCGCTTGCGCTCGAGCCTGTTTTTACGAACGTGCCGCCGTAAACGTATACGTTTCCATAGCACTTATCTGTCGTCGACGTGCCCGCGCTGAGAACAGCGCCCTGATTTGTTACGAAAGTACCGCCGTATATCTTAAGAGCGGTATTCTGAGCACCCTCTATCTGGGGAGAAACCACGAGCGAGGAGCTCACGGTATTCTTATATGCGTGTCGGAGCATCTGCGACAGGTTATTGTCATTGTTATACGTGATATTGCCGCCGAAAATATTGACGCTCGACCACATTGCGGATATCATTACAACGTCCGTTCCGCTTGAGCTTCCCGTGTTTGCGTTGACGTACGTCGCGCTTATATCACCGCCATAAATATTGGTAACGGTGTTTATTCCTCTGAGGTCCATAACACCAAGCGGTCTTATTCCGCTATACTGCTTGCCCGTGAGACTACCGCCGTAGACGTTGATAAGTACCTTTTCGGTAGAGCCTACGGCGTTTATGACCTTAGTGCCCGATACGAGCTCTCCGCCGTAAATGTTAATGTTTACGGTCTGCGTGGTGTTGCTGTCGCCTGTAAGGTCGTTGAAGATAACGTAGCCCTTATTTCCGTCGATCTTTCCGCTGCGTATATTAAGCTCAAGTGACTTTGCAGGTGTTGCTCCGCTGAAGCTGAATATAGCAGAGTGGTCGGCTACGGTCGTAGCGGTGCTTGTGTTTGAGGTGGACAGTGTGCTGTTTATAATATCTATCTTGATATTGGTAGAAGCGACACCGTTCGTAAACATTTTTGTAGATGCGGTGGTCACCTTACTATCGATAAGCTTGATGTTGAAGCTTGTGTAGTTCGCCGCGCTGTCCTTTGAGAACGCATGCGCGTTACCAAGGTCGAACGTGGTGTTCTCAAGGACAACGTTATAGGTCGTAGCCTTTGAGCTTGCACCTATCGTGTGCAGTATATTAGAGGTGACCGTTTCCTTTGTACCTGTTGTAGAAGCAACGTCGGTATAGCAGTTTCTGAGTATGAGCGTGAAATCAGCGCTTGCGGGGTAATACCAGGACGCGCTTGACTCGCTCATAGAGAGCTGCTGTGTAAGGCTGTCGGAAAGCTGATAGCCGTCGAGCATGACGGTTGTCGAGGTAGAAGCCTTTGTGTTATATAAATACCAGCTACCCGCGCTGAGCTTTGTGTCGGCGCTGACGGTGATCGAAATGTTTGCGTTTTCAGCGCTCGTGCTCTCTATTATTTTTCCACCGACTGTTACGCTGCCGCCTATAAACGCAAGGTTTATATTTCCGTAGCTCGAGCCACCTATGGATGCAAAGCTTTTACTTGCGGTTATTTTGCAATTCTCAAACGTGAGGTCAACGGTCACGTACTGCGACGTTCCCGTTGTACGAACTATGCTTCCGCTTGTGCTTGAATGTTCAAGTATGGAGTTTTTCACAGTTCCCGTGATGCTGCACGCGGCAGTCTCGGTCGTGCCGCCTTGAGCGAGGAACATCTGCCCAGTGGAGGTTGCGTTCTTGGCGTAAAGATAAGAATTATTTATGTCAAGCTCTATGCTTGAGCCCGACTGAATACAGGAAAAGATCCTGCCGTTGCCCGTTGCCTCGACTGTGGAATCGGACATATGGATGTTCGCATTGCCTGTGCCCTCGTGCTTGAAAATATATCCCGTCGATACTGTCAGACGAGAGCCGTTGATAATGTTAACGTCTATATCGAGATTAGAGGTATACGTGAGTACATTTACGCTACCCGTGGATATGGTCGCGCCGTCAAAGTTTACCGTATACTTTTCCGCACCCACCGTTCTGTTTGTAAATCCGCCAAGCCAATTGAGCTCCTGTGTGAGCGTGCCGTTCGAGGAACGCTGCAAAAACTGACACTTTCCCTTGAAGGTAAGGCTCTCGGCAACGTCGCTTCTCATAGCGATTGCGAAAGAATCCTTAGCGGCTACGTCCTTGATGAGAATGACGTTGTTGAGCGTAAGCTTTGTAAACGCGCTTACTCCGAAAATAGCTCTGTCGGAGGTTCTCGCCGCGCCGTAGTGCGCTCCTTCCGCGCTGAGTGTGACGTTTATATTTTCAAACGTTATGTCACCGTTATCGTTTCCGCCTGTCAGTAACCAAGCGGATTTTGCTCCGTTGCGGACAGCTACAGTAATTGTGGGGTTGTTTTCGGGGGTGGAGACGTCGGGTGTCCAAGCTTTTACAGTTATGGTGCGACGAAGATTATCGCCCCAGTCGCCTGTTTCGGTAATGTCGTCGGTAACGTGGCAGATATAGTGTACTCTTTCATCGGATGCTTTGTAGCTTGTAGACCAATCGTAATAGAGCTCAGCGTCGTATAGCGAATCAAACTGCTTCCACGTTTTCTGCTCCGCGGTAATATTGGAAGGGGTAGGTCCGATAAACATATTGACCGTCTCCATCTCCGTAGCTGCCGATGCGGAGAATGCTCCGATAGGCAACATAAGCGAGAGCATTATTAGCGCAAGCAAGGCGCTGAGTATTTTAACGGAAGAGTCTTTCATTTTTCATATCCTCATTTTATGTTTTTATTGTCAGTATTGTTCTCGAGCTTCGTAGAGGTGCTTTTCCTGAATACTAAAAGCTTGCTTATAAAGTAGTTGGATATGACCACGAGAACAGAGGAAAATACCTTCGCCCATACACGTACCGATATCTCTATACCGATGATATAGAACGAAACGTATCCGATACGCTCAAGCAGAGCTATCGCAAGTAAGTTTATTACTACCTCTAAAAAATACGTTGCCACGCGTGAGCCTGAAAACGTAAAGAGTTGCTTTGCCGTGGCGCGCGCTCCTTGCTCGGCGTCGGTGAACACCCATTTTTTGTTTGTGACGAATGCGACTATGACCCCTGTTACCCATTGTGTCGTGCTCCCGATTATATCAAGAAGCTCGGTAGGCTCTCCGTTTTGGTCGTGCAGGAACAAAACGCCTATTTTCAACGTCAGATAACACGCCGCAAGCGATACCACGGTGGTTATCAGACCAAACGCGAAGTACAGCGTGAGCTGCTTGTGCTTTCGGAAAAATCCCATAGCGTACCTCATTTCTTTATCTTTTCGGCGTATTGCCTTGCGGCGTCCTCCTGCTTGTTGCTTCCGTAATGATAATATTGCTTGTCCTTTACGTCGTCGGGCAGATATTGCTGCTTGACGTAATGGTTAGGGTAGCTGTGCGGATATTTGTATCCCTTGAAGAGAGGGCTCTTTAGATGCGTCGGTATCTCTCTGCCCATTCCCTTTTCTACGTCCGCCATCGCGGCAAATACGGCGTCGTGCGCCGAATTCGATTTGGGCGCAGTTGCCAAGAGCACTGTTGCGTTGGCGAGTGGAATTGCCGCCTCGGGCATTCCAAGCTCCTTGGCTGATTCACAGCAGGAGCGTGTCACCGTTGCCGCCAGAGGATACGCAAGACCGATATCTTCGCTTGCAATGACCTGAAGCCTGCGGCATACCGATATAAGCTCTCCGAGGGAGAGCAGCTTTGCCAGATAAAAGACGGCGGCATCGGGGTCTGAGCCTCTTATCGACTTTTGAAGGCAAGAGAGCAGGTCGTAATGTGTGTCGTCGTCGAAGTTGCTTACACGTACGTTAAAGCCGTCCACGGTCTCCTTGTCGATCACCGTGTCCGCGGCAAAATAAGCGTTTTCCGTGAGAACTATGGCGTGGCGGACGTCGCCCGACGTGCTTCTCGCTATATAAAGCACCGTCTCGTCGTCGATCTGCTTTTGCTGTTCGGTTTGCTCGTTGAGATAGCTTACGGCTCGTCTTACGGCTATTGCGCATTCTTCTGGAACGACCGGCTTGAACTCAAACAGCGACGAGCGCGATATGATAGCGTTATAAATATAAAAATGTGGGTTTTCGGTTGTGGACGTTATCAGCGTGACGCGTCCGTCCTCTATGTACTCAAGAAGCGCCTGCTGTTGCTTTTTGTTGAAATACTGTATCTCATCGATGTAAAGAAGTATTCCGCCGGTGGCAAACAACGTGTTTGTGCTTGAGAGTATGTTTTTTACGTCGGAGAGTGACGCAGTGGTCGCGTTGAGACGGTGAAACACCATATCGCTTTCTTTTGCGATTATCTCGGCGGCGGTGGTCTTTCCCGTGCCGGGAGGACCGTAGAATATCATATTGGTGATGCGGCCCGCGGCAAGCATTTTTCTTATAACGCCGTTTTCGCCAAACAAATGCTTTTGACCGACGATCTCGTCAAAGCTTTTCGGACGCATAGCCTCGGCTGTCCTCGTGCTGTCCATACGCGTTATCTCTCCTTTCATATGTATTTTCCTTTGTTATTTCGGTTCAGCGAGATTATTGAGAAATTCAAGCAGATTGGGGAGCAAGACTATGGCGACGACCATAAGCACAAGCATAAAAACGCAACAGAATATGGCGCTTGCCCATGTGTTGCCTTTGGCGTCGAATTTTATATCTGCCATATATTTCATTTCCTCGGGGATATAAAACCTATCGGTCGTAGGATCGATCTTGTATACGGTCTCCTTAAATTTAGGAAGCCTTTTGTCGTTCTCTCTCGCCGTATCGTATTCCGCGCGTTTTAGCGAGAGCTCGGCATCGTGCGCTTGCTCCTCGCGGCATTTGACTACACGGCGAAGAGTCGTGCTCTTTCTTACCGCGTTGTATATGGTTACCTTTCCCGCAAAGCCAAGCTCCTCAAGCGTTTTGGCGCTTTCGGGAGAAAAAGCCTCAGCTTGGATAAGTTTCCGCACAAAGCTTCCAAGCACGCGTTTGTTGAAAACGGCGAAAAAGCCCGCTACGGAAAGACCGATGAAAAGACCTATTATTACAAGTCTTATAAAGGCGGTATCGTTGCCGTCAATATTTAAGTTGGGATAAAACGTGGAGTCGTCGAAATATTTGTCCATAAAGTATAGCCACAGCTCGTTTGCCAAAGGCATCTCTTCTCCGGAGACCGTTAATGCTATGTATTCCATAAATACTCCTTTTGTCTGAGATGGGGCTTTCAGCGAAAGCCCCATCGATAACTTTTACTTCTTGATTATATCTGTGCCGATGTACTTGCGAAGCACCTCCGGTACTACTACTGAGCCGTCGGCAAGCTGATTTTGCTCAACGAGAGCGGGGAGAACACGGCTTGTCGCAAGACCTGAGCCGTTGAGCGTATGAACGAACTCTGTCTTTCCGTTCTCGCGTCTTACTCTCATCATACCTCTGCGCGCCTGATAGTCGCGCGCGTTGGATACGGAGGATACCTCCTTGTAGCCGTCCATAG
>JAZSNX010000149.1:0-4788 GCA_045536665.1 Eubacteriales bacterium | reverse complement strand
ACTTGATGCGGACAAGGAAGGCTTTTTGAGGGCGGAGCGAAGCCTCATACAGACTATCGGTCGTGCCGCGCGTAACGCTGAGGGTAAGGTCATAATGTATGCGGATACTGTTACGGGCTCTATGGAAAGAGCGATAAGAGAGACAGAACGACGCCGTACCGTTCAGCAAAAATTCAATGAAGAGCACGGTATTATACCAAAGACTATTAAGAAGGATATCCGAGATATTATCGAGATAGGAAAAACGGATAAGGCTGCGGATAAGCAGAAAAAGGCACAGGCGCGCAAGAAGCTTAGCGCAACCGAAAAGGAAAAGCTCATAGCCGAGCTTACCAAGCAAATGAAGGACGCGTCAAGGCGGCTTGAATTTGAGCAGGCGGCGTTTATCCGTGATAGAATAAAAGAGATAAGAGAAGGAAAATAAGCAGAGGATATACAATGGCAAAATCAATAGTTATAAAGGGAGCAAGGGTAAATAATCTGAAGAATATAGACATTGAGATACCAAGAGATAAGCTCGTAATTCTTACCGGACTTTCAGGCTCGGGCAAATCCTCTCTTGCCTTTGATACGATCTATGCGGAGGGACATAGGCGCTTTGTCGAGTCGCTGTCCTCATACGCAAGACAGTTTCTCGGACAATTGGACAAGCCCGATGTGGATATGATAGAAGGACTTTCCCCCGCAATATCCATAGACCAGAAAACTACTTCTAAAAACCCTCGTTCTACAGTCGGAACAGTAACCGAAATATACGACTACCTTCGCCTTTTGTATGCAAGGATAGGTGTTCCGCACTGTCCTGTTTGCGGTAAGGAGATAAGACGTCAGTCTACGGACTCCATCATTGAAAAAGTAATGGAGCTTGATGAGGGGGAGCGCTTTATGGTGCTTGCTCCCGTTGTGCGTGCTCAGAAGGGTATGCACGAAAAGGTGTTTGTGAGCGCAAAAAAGAGCGGATACGTAAGAGTGCGAGTTAACGGAAGCATATACGAGCTCTCAGAGGAAATCAAGTTGGATAAGAATAAAAAGCATAATATCGAGATAATAGTTGATAGGCTCGTTATGAAGCCAGACATTCGTTCAAGACTTTCGGATTCTATTGAGAATGCGTTGAGGATAGCAGATGGGCATTTGACTGTCGTTACCGTACCGAGAAGCGGTGAGCCAAAGGAGCTTGAATTTTCACAAAGCTATGCCTGTGAGGAGCATAATATATCTTTCGGTGATCTTGAGCCTCGAATGTTTTCCTTCAATAATCCCGCTGGAGCGTGTCCGCATTGCGCTGGTCTTGGCGATATGCGCCGTATTGCTGTGGACAGACTTATTCCGGATGACAGACTTTCGCTTCGTGAGGGCGCGATAGCGGTAAATGGCTTTAAAACTATGGAGGAGCAGAGTTGGAACGGGCCATTATTTATTGCGGTAGGTAAAAAACATGGCTTTGATCTTGATACGCCCGTAAAAGATCTTTCAAAGGAAGCCTATAATATCTTGCTTTACGGGACAGGTAACGAATTTTATGAGATAAAGCGTTGGTTTGGCGGCGTTGAGCATCATCAGAAAACACGCTTTGAGGGACTTGTGGCTATGCTTGAGGCACGTATTCAGCAGAGCGGCAACGACGATTATTACGAGCAATTTATCGAAGAAGCGCCGTGTCCTGTATGCCAAGGTAAGCGTCTCAATCCCAACTCTATTGCTATTACTGTCGGCGGCAAGAATATCGACGAATTTTGCCGTTTGTCTGTTGAGGCTTCTTTTGAGTTTATAGAGAACTTTAAGCCTGAGGGAATGGAAAAGGTAATTTCCGCGGAGATAATCAAGGAGATAAAGGCAAGACTCGGATTTCTTAAAAGTGTTGGACTTGAATATTTAACGCTTGCGAGAAAATCCGGCTCGCTTTCTGGCGGTGAGGCGCAAAGAATAAGACTTGCAACGCAGATCGGATCTGCCCTCGTCGGTGTTCTTTATATACTTGATGAGCCGAGCATAGGACTTCATCAGCGAGATAATTCAAAGCTTATCGAAACTCTAAAAAAGCTTCGTGATCTTGGAAATACTGTTATTGTCGTTGAGCACGACGAGGAGACTATGCTTGAGTCTGACTATATTGTGGATATAGGCCCTGGGGCGGGAATACACGGCGGCGAGATCGTAGCAGAGGGCTCGCCCGCGGAAGTGATGAAGTCTGAAAAGTCAATCACAGGAGCGTATCTCGCACGCAGAAAATCGATAAAGATTCCCGAACAGAGGAGAAAGGGAAACGGAAAGCTTCTGACTGTCAAGGGAGCTTACGAGCATAATCTCAAGAATATCGACGTTTCCATACCGCTCGGTTGCTTTAACTGTGTTACGGGTGTTTCTGGTTCAGGTAAATCATCTCTTGTTAATGGGATCATCGGTCCAGTTCTCTCAAGAGAGTTAAATCACGCTATAAGAGGCTCTGGACACTATAAGTCCATAGAAGGAGTCGAGAATCTTGATAAGGTCATAGTTATCGATCAGAGCCCCATAGGGCGCACACCACGCTCCAATCCCGCTACCTATACAGGCTTATTTACCGATATAAGAGATCTTTTCGCGCGTACAGCGGACGCAAACGCAAGAGGCTATAAATCGGGAAGATTTTCATTCAATATCAAGGGTGGACGCTGTGAGGAATGTGAGGGCGACGGAGTAAAGAAGATCGAAATGCATTTTCTGCCCGACGTATACGTTACGTGTGATGTATGTCACGGTAAGAGATATAACCGAGATACTCTTGAGGTGAAGTTCAAGGATAAAAACATTTCCGACATTCTAAATATGACCGTTGAGGAAGCGCTTTTGTTCTTTGATGGTATACCTAAGATCAAGCAAAAGCTCCAGACACTTTACGACGTTGGTCTTGGATATATCAAGATCGGACAATCCTCAACTACCATATCGGGCGGTGAGGCTCAGCGCGTAAAACTCGCTACCGAGCTTTCTCGCAGAGGAACGGGGAAGACTCTGTATATTCTTGACGAACCCACAACAGGTCTTCATACCGATGACGTAGCGAAGCTCATAGATGTGCTTCAAAGGCTGTGTAGCGCAGGGAATACGTTGCTTGTTATCGAGCATAACCTTGACGTTATAAAAACAGCCGACCATATTATCGATCTCGGTCCTGAGGGTGGAGATAAGGGCGGAACGATAGTCGTTGAGGGAACGCCCGAGGAGGTTGCCAAGTGCAAACAGTCGTATACGGGTATGTATTTGAATAGAATATTGAATATTTAGACTTTTATGCATAAATTTAATAACAGTATTGTTATAATTTGCGATTTTTCTGCCAATCTCTATTGACAAATAAATGTTTATGCTGTATAATCTATGTACAATTATTATAATTTCATTTGGAGGATAAAAATGAAAAAGATTATTTCTTTAGCTCTTGTAGCAGTAATGCTCGTGTTCTGCTTTGCATCTTGCGCAAAGAAGAACAGTGATTTTGTAGCAACCGACGCTACCGACCTTATCAAGGAGGATTTCGGTATTGCTGTTCAGAAGGGTAACGCAGCTCTTCTCGCAGAGGTCAACAAGGTGGTCGATGAGTGGGTAGCTAACGGAACTATGACTAAGTACGTTGATTATTACACAGACCTTTCCGACTTTGAGGCAGGCGCTGAGGGCGCAACAGAGCCCGATGCTGGTGATCTTAAGCTTACTTGGGATTTTGGTTCTGCAACTGAGACGATCACGGTCTACACAGAGTCCGGCTTTGCTCCCTTTGAGTTTATCTCTAATGGCAATGTTATCGGTGTTGATATCGCTATCATGAGCCAGGTTGCTGTTAATATGGGTAAGAAGCTCGACATTCAGGACGTAGCATTCGACACCATTCCTACCTGTGTTCAGCAGGCAAGCGGCGATGCCGTTGGTGCTGCCGGTATGACTATAACTGACGAGAGAAAAGATACAGTAGATTTCTCTAACATCTACTACAGCTCTACGATCGTAGTCGTTTCCGCTAAGGATAATCCTATTTCCAGTGTTAAGGATCTTACAGGTCTTACCGTTGCGGTTCAGGAAGGAACGAGCGGTGATATCATAATCTCCAAGGCAATAACCGCGGATGGCTACAAGTATACTACCGAGAATGATGCAGGTGAAGAGGTTGAAGTAGTTATCAAGTGCGGTGAGGGTACTACAGTTAAGCAGTATAAGCAGTATGCGCTTGCTCTTGAGGATCTTAAGGCAGGAAGAGTTGACGCGATTCTTATGGATAAGCTTCCCGCACAGACGATGCTCGCGGTAGCTGACTGATTTAAATAATTATTAAGAACTATCAGTGAGAGAGTTTTTACTCTCTCACTTGTTCGCTAAAGGAGAAATTAAAGTGTTCTTAGAAACTCTATGGAAAAGACTAAGCAGAGCTTTGATTGAGCAGGGCAGATGGAAAATGTATCTTGAAGGCCTTGGCAATACGCTTATCATAGCATTCATAGCAACGATCATTGGTACAGTTATAGGCGTACTGTTCGCTATGATCAAGTACATAAACAAAAAAAGCGGAAAGCTTAAGTTTATATCAAAAATAGTTGACGTATATATTACGGTCGTACGAGGAACGCCTGTTGTTCTTCAGCTTATGATACTGTATTTTATTGTGTTTTCAGGTTGGAACAACGGAATTATGATAGGTGCGATAACGTTTGGTATCAACTCTGCCGCTTACGTTGCTGAGATCGCGCGCGCGGGCTTTGAGAGTGTAGACGACGGTCAGATGGAGGCAGGAAGATCTCTTGGTATGTCTACATG
>JAZSNX010000040.1:0-9423 GCA_045536665.1 Eubacteriales bacterium | reverse complement strand
CTCTTGGACAGCTTTTTTTTGTTGCCGTTCTCATCGAGTCTCATTATCTGCGTTATGTGCATATATTTGGGTGTCTTGAAGCCAAGGTACCTGAAAAGCTGGAGATGCTTCGCAAGGCTCGGCAGCCACTCCTCGCCTCGAATGACGTGCGTCGTTCCCATAAGGTGGTCATCAACGGCGTGAGCGAAGTGATAGGTGGGAATACCGTCGGATTTGAGAAGCACGAAGTCCTCGTCGTTCTCGGGTATCTCCATATTGCCCTTTACAAGGTCGGTGAATCTTATCTTTTTGTCAGCGTCGCCGTCCGCGAGTATGCGGAGCACAAAGGGGTTGCCCGCCTCAAGATTGCGCTCAACGTCCTCAAGCGTTATCTCTCTTGCTCTCAGCATCTCGGCTCTGCGGCTCTCCGCCTCTGCCTGCCAGTCGGTGTTCTTTATCTCTTCCTTTTTGTTGACCGAAAGAAGCTCCTCAAGCGCGTCGGCATCGGTAAAGCAGGGATATGCCTTGCCCTCGCTTACAAGCTGCTTCGCGAAGACGTGGTATATAGGTCCTCTGAGACTCTGCTTGTAAGGACCGTAAGCGCCCTTGTCGCAAACCTCTCCGTTTTCATCGAGCACAGCGCCCTCGTCAAAATTTATGTTGTAGCGAGCAAGCGTCTTTATAAGTCCCTCGGCAGCTCCCTCGACCTCTCTGCGGGCATCGGTGTCCTCTATTCGCAGATAGAGCACGCCGCCGCTCTGGTGAGCCAGTCGCTCAGCGACCGTTGTGGGGAAAAGTCCGCCGAAGTGAACGAAGCCCGTAGGGCTGGGGGCGAATCTCGTTACCTTTGCTCCCTCGGGAAGTACTCTTGCGGGATATTCCGCCTCAATGTCGGCGGGGGTTTTCGTTACGTTTGGGAAAAGCAACTCTGCAAGTCTTTGGTAGTCCATTTATGTTATCCTTTCTATAGTTGTGCTTCAAATGTAGTATGCGGCGTTGTCAAGCGCGTCTCCGAGAAGAGCGGGAGCGCCGTGACCCGGAAATATCCGCATAGTCTTATCGAACGCGCGAAGCCTCTCAAGGGAGCGTCGCATCTCACTCTCGTTTCCGCCCCACAGGTCGCATCTGCCGATAGTGTCGGCAAAGAGGGTGTCACCTGTCACTAAAAAGTCGCCGCAATGATAGCAGACTGAGCCCTTTGAGTGTCCAGGAGTGTGGATCACCTTTATCAGCTCGTCACCAAGCGTCAACACGCTTCCGTCTCTCAAAAGCTCTTCAGCGGGGCTGTGAACGCAGTCTCTTCCTAACAGGGTGTAAGAGCCGCATTTATAACCGTCCGATAGCATCTCCGCGTCGCTTTCGTGCATACGCAAGGGAACGGCTATCTCACGCCTTAAGGTGTCAACGGCTACCGTGTGGTCGAAGTGACCGTGTGTTAAGAGAATTCCGTCAAGCACCGCGTTCTCCTCAAAGAGAGCCTTCTTGATAGCGTCAACCGACACCGACGGGTCAACCGCGAGAGCGTGTCCTCCGCTTATCAAGAGATAGGTGTTCGAGCCGAATGAGTATGGGCAAACGGGCTTTATCTTCATAATCCACCGTCCGATAAAAATAAAACTTCATAATATTATACCACACAACGACCGAAATGTCTATATCTTTAATTAAATTTAAAATAATTTTTTATAAAGCGTGGGGGTATTTTGCGTTCAACGCTTGAAATTGCGCTCCGAGTTTGGTATAATAGCTTAGGAGAGGCGGTGAGAGTGATAGACGCGATAGGGATAGAAAAGAATATTTGGCGGAGCGCGGGGAATAAAAGGCTTACCGAGGCAATGCGCCTGTGCGGCTGTGATGAGAGATTTTTTGATGGACGAGCGTCTGACTACGAGTGCCTTTGCGAGTTTCTCCGTGTAGCGGAGAGGCTCAGAGGACACGAGGCGTTGGATAGCTTCCTTGAGACGGTGAACAGCCGAATGGAAGCCACTCTTTCTTATGACGAGCTTATAGCGGAAAACGCTACTTGGATATGGACAGGCGGCGAAAAAGGAAGATGTGCTTTCGGACGAAAAAACAATGATATTATTGTCGAAAAATACAATTTTGAAAAAATGACTGCCGTGCTGAACGATATAAAAAAAGAGCACTCGGAGCTTGAGGATTTCGTTGCTGAGCTTAAGAAAGATATATGTGAAAATAAAATGAATGTTTTTGCGAGACTTTCGGGAAAAAACTTTGCCGCGCCAAACCCATATCTCGCGAAACGCATATACGACAATTGTCAGAAAATACAAGATGATGTGCTTATATGTCAAATATTATGTGAAATTATGCTTGATAAAAATTGTCGAAAAACGCAAATATATTTGGATACTGACGGTAATTACGAATATGTTCGACAGTATGTGGAGTTTCTTGACAAGCACAGGATGAGCGCGCGTATATCCGTGATGGTCCGAGCTGAGGATAATGTCGATAATATACTTGAAGCTTGTCGCTCCTCGACGCGGAAGTGCTTTGTAACTCCGTGTATATTAGTGACGAATAATGATACTTGCGAAAAGCTTTCGGAATTTAGATCGCGCCTCTCAAAAATATACCCGATAGGTATGCTTGAGGTTATCGAATAAATAAAAGCGAGGAAGATCTCCTCGCTTTTTTATATGCTTAAATATTTTTTCGCTGTTTCTATATCCTTGCGGACTTGTTTTGCCATTTCCTCAACGCTTGGAAATTTTGTTTCCTTACGTATGAATTCGAGGAACTTGACGGTTATGCGCTTGTCGTAAAGGTCGCCGTCAAAATCAAACAGATGTGTCTCCGCGCAAAGCACGTGCGTGTCGACTGTTGGGCGCATTCCCACGTTTGTTATGCCGTATCGTTGTTCTCCGTCAAAGCTTACGCTCGTTACGTAAACGCCGTTTTTAGGCAGTACCAGTTCTTTGTCGGGGATCATATTTATTGTTGGAAATCCGAGCTTTCTCGCCAGATGCTGACCGCCCACCACCTGAGCGCTTAAAGAGAACGGTCTTCCGAGATACTTAGCTGCAAGGCTCATATTTCCATCGCTTACGGCGTCTCTGATCAGCGAGGAGCTAACAGTGATATTTCCCACTTTTTGCTGTGGGCAAACGCTGACAGATGAACCGTTTTGCTCGCAAATGCGTCGAAGCAGAGCGGTATCTCCCATACCGCCCGCGCCGAAGGTATAGTTAAAACCGCAGACTATATGACTTGCGCGTAGATTTGAGAGAAGTATATCCTTGATAAAAGCCTCGGCGGTCATAGAGAATATTTCCTTTGACGGTTCAACGCTTACAATAATGTCGACGCCGAGAGAGCGGAGCAGAGCGTGCTTGTCCTGTGTGGCGCAAACTCTGGGTATGGGCGTGCTTGAAAAAAAGCTTTTGGGCGGTTTTGTAAAGGTAAAAACGCAAAGAGGCAGACTGAGCTCGTCAGCTATACTTCTCGCCTCGCCGATGACTGCCCGATGTCCTATATGAACACCGTCAAAGCAACCGAGCGCCACCACACACGGACTTTCAGACCTGTGCGTAACCGTGCTGAATATCTCCATACTCTACCTCCTTTGTGAAATCATAACAAGTATACCACATTTGACTCGAAATTTCATACTGTTTTTGTAAATTTTGGCGTTAGTTTGATATTTGATAAATAATTAACAAATTTTACAGGCGAAAAATGTGCGTTTTGTATACAAAATGACAAAAAATCGTTGACATTGGCGGGGCTTAGTGTTATAATGTTTTAGGATAATTTATATTGTTAAGGAGAGACGTTTAATGTTCAAATTGAGCGGAGTACATCTCAAGCATAATAAGAATACCGCGGATATGCCCCCCGTGCGTATGAGCGTTCCTCAAAGGGTAGTGTTGCAGATGTCTATGCACATCGGCGCGCCCGCCGTGCCTTGCGTAAAGGTAGGGGACGAGGTAAAGGTCGGTCAGCTCGTTGGTGAGGCGGGAGCGGGACTTTGCTCGCCCGTCTATTCGAGCGTATCGGGCAAGGTGAAAAAGATAGAGGAGATAGTGGCGCTTAGTGGCGCTCATGTTCAGTCGGTCGTTATTGAGAGCGACGGCGAGCAGACGGTGTGCGAGGATATCGCCGCTCCCGTGGTAGAAAACAGGGAGCAATTCCTTGATGCCGTCAAAAAAAGCGGCATAGTCGGTCTTGGCGGAGCGGGTTTTCCCACCTACGTAAAGCTTTCCGCCGATGTATCTAAGATAGACGCTATCGTTGTAAACGGAGCTGAGTGCGAGCCGTACATAACCTCGGATACGAGAACTATGATCGATGACGCCGAGTGCGTTGCCGAGGGCATAGCGTTGCTTATGAAGCACCTTGAGGTTGACCGTGTTGTCATAGGAATCGAGAAAAACAAGCAAAAGTGCATATCCGCTATGAAAAAAGCGACTTCGGCTATGGCGGGTGTAGAGATAAGAGCACTTCCGTCGGTCTATCCGCAGGGCGGAGAAAAGGTGCTCGTTTACCACACGCTCGGCAGAGTTATCAAGGAGGGCGCGCTTCCGCTTGACTGCGGCGTGGTCGTGATAAACTGCACTACCGTTGCGGCTATCGCGAAATATATTAGAACGGGAATGCCTCTTGTGGAAAAGTGTATGACCGTCGATGGCTCAGCTGTTGCCGAGCCTAAGAATATCATTGCTCCGATAGGAACGCCTGCGAAGGATATATTCGAGTTTTGCGGCGGATTTAAGACAGAGCCTGTAAAGGTATTGCTCGGCGGACCTATGATGGGAGTCCCGCTTTCGGATATTGGAGCGCCTGTCACCAAGCAGACAAATGCTTTGATAGCGCTTGACAAAAAGGACGCTATAACGCCTAAGTCGACTGCCTGCATAAAGTGCGGAAGGTGCGCGGCTACCTGTCCGTTCAGTCTTTCTCCGTGCGATATATCGGCGGCAATGAAGGCGGGAGATATGGCGGCACTTGAAAAGCTCAAGGTCAACGTATGTATGGAGTGCGGCTGCTGCGCGTACGTTTGTCCCGCTAAAAAGGATATAGTACAAAGCCATAAGATCGCCAAGGCAAGGCTGAGAAAATATCAGATGGCAAGGAAGGAGGAGAAAAAGAATGGATAATAGTGTTCTTTTGGTGTCTCCGTCCCCACACGTAAGAGCAAAGAATTCAACAACTACGATAATGCTTGACGTTATCATAGCGCTTTGTCCCGCGCTTATAGCGTCGGTGATATTGTTCGGTCTGCGCGCGCTTGCGGTAGTGGCTACCTGTGTTCTCGTTTGCGTGCTTTCGGAGTGGCTGTTTGAGCTTATCTGCAAAAGAGACGTTACCGTGGGCGACCTCTCAGCGGTCGTAACGGGTATTCTTCTTGGCCTTAATCTGCCCGTGAGCATACCGCTTTGGCAGGCAGTAATAGGAAGCGTCGTTGCCATAGTCGTTGTAAAGCAGCTGTTCGGCGGCATTGGCTGTAATTTCGCGAATCCCGCAATAACGGCGAGAATAGTAATGCTTCTGTCTTTTTCCTCGGCGATGTCCAACTTTTCAACGAAGGCAGACGCGATAAGCTCCGCAACGCCGCTCAGCGGCGGGGATATGCCCTCGTATTTGGATCTTTTTCTTGGCAGACACGGCGGCTCGCTTGGAGAGACCTGCGCTCTTGCTTTGCTCATAGGCGGTATTTATCTGCTTGCTCGCCGAGTTATCACATGGCACACTCCCGTGGCGTTTCTTGGAACGGTAGCTCTGCTTTCATTCGCGCTTGGTGAGGATGCTCTTGCCGCGATACTCACGGGCGGAGTTATGCTCGGAGCGTTCTTTATGGCGACCGACTATTCCACCACACCGCACACAAAGTGGGGAAAGATAATATTCGGAGTGGGCTGTGGACTTATAACGGTTCTCATCCGTGTGTTTGGCAGCTATCCTGAGGGCGTGTCGTATGCGATACTCTTTATGAACATACTTACGCCGTATATCTCGAAATGGACGAGAAAAAAGGTCTTTGGAGGTGTTAAAAAATGAAGAATACATCTCTTAAAAGCATTATAGTTTTAGTGTCTATCTGTTTGTTTATCGCTGTCTCTATGGCGGCAATAAATATGGTCACCGCGCCTAAGATAGAGGAGCAGAGGATAGCGGCGGAGCAGGAGGCTCTCGAGGCCGTTCTGCCCGAAAACGGCGGCTTTGAAAGAGTAGATATCGAGGAGCTGCCCGAAAGTGTTACCGACGTCTACCGTGATATGGACGGCGACGGCGCTGTCGCGATGCTGTCGGTCAAGGGCTATGATAGCTCAAAGCCTATGTCGGTAGCTGTCGGCTTTAGCTCTGACGGAACTATCACAAAGCTTGTCGTCATATCCGCGAGCGGTGAGACCTCAGGTATCGGAAGCAAGGTAACGACTGCGGAGTTTGCCGCTCAGTTTGAGGGCAAGGATGCTTCTCTTGAGGGCGTGGACTCTATAAGCGGAGCGACCATTTCCTCGTCCGCGCTTATAGACGCGGTTCGTGAGAGCTTCGTGGCATACGGATTGATAAAGGAGGCGAAGTGATGAGTAAATTTCAAAACTTTATCAAGGGAATAATCAAGGAAAACCCCGTGCTCGTGCTGGTACTTGGCACGTGTCCAACACTCGCTATAACCACCTCGGTGCTTAACGCTCTCGGAATGGGAGTAGCCGCAACGGTGGTGCTGCTTTGCTCCAATATGGCGGTATCGGCGTTGCGTAACGTCATTCCCGACAAGGTGCGCATACCCTGCTACATAGTGCTTATAGCGGGATTTGTTACTATGGTCGAGATGGTGATGCACGCTTTCGTGCCCGATCTTTACGAGTCGCTCGGAATATTCCTCTCGCTTATCGTCGTCAACTGCATTATTCTTGGCAGAGCGGAGATGTATGCGAGCAAAAACAAGGTAATAGACTCGGCAATTGACGCTATCGGAATGGGCATTGGCTTTACGCTTGCGCTGTTCGTTATGGCATCGATAAGAGAGATATTCGGAGCAGGCACGTGGTGCGGACTTACCATACCCTTTATGGGCGATTATAAAATGATGATACTTACGATGGCGCCCGGAGGCTTCTTCGTGTTTGGCTGCCTTATTGCGCTTGTCAATAAGCTTACAAAGCACAAGAACGTAAAAACGAGAATAGGTTGCTCGGGCTGTCCCTCGGCAAGTCTTTGCGGAATGAACAAAAAGAGTGGCTGTGAGGAGTGCGCCAATACAGACGGGGAAGGAGAGGTAAACGATGGAAATGCTTAAATCTCTTATTATGATCCTTATGACCTCGGTGCTTGTGAACAACTACGTGCTTTCGCGCTTTCTCGGCATTTGTCCGTTCCTTGGAGTTTCCAAGAAGATAGATCAGGCAACGGGAATGGGACTTGCGGTCACCTTCGTTATGCTTATGGCGACGGCGGCGACCTATCCGATACAATACTATCTGCTTGAGCCAAACGGTCTTGGCTATATGAGGACTATCGTGTTTATCCTCGTTATAGCGGCTCTCGTTCAGCTCGTTGAGATAATACTCAAAAAGTATATACCCGCGCTTCACGCGTCGCTCGGTATATATCTGCCGCTTATCACCACCAACTGCGCGGTGCTTGGCGTTACTATCAATAATATAAACGACGGTTATAATTTCCTTGAATCAATGGTCAATTCCTTTGGTGTCGGACTTGGATTTCTGCTTGCGATGGTGCTCTTTGCGGGCGTCAGATCCCGTCTTGAGAACGCAAATCCCCCCAAGGCATTTGAGGGACTTCCCATAACGCTGGTGTCAGCTTCCATAGTCGCGATGTCGTTCTTTGGCTTTGCGGGACTTGTGGAAGGTCTGTTCGCATAAAGGAGGTGGCGCTATGAATCCGATTTTGGTTGCGGCGCTCGTCGTCGTTGGAATAGGCGCTGTGTGTGCCGTGATGCTGGTCGTCGCTTCAAAGTTTTTCTCAGTCGAGGAAAACGAGACCGCGATGAAAATAAGAGAATGTCTGCCCGGCGCTAACTGCGGCGCTTGCGGATATGCGGGCTGTGACGGATATGCCAAGGCTCTTGCCGAGGAAGAGGGTATAAAGACAAATCTTTGTATCCCCGGAAGCGATTCGGTATCAAGGCAGATATCGGATATACTCGGTGTTGAGTTTGAGGACGTTATCGAGCAGGTGGCTGTGGTGCATTGTAACGGTCACCGCGATACCGCAAAGATAAAGAACGATTATAAGGGAATACATACCTGTGAGGCGGCAAAGCTCTATTACGGAGGACAGGGAAGCTGTGTATACGGCTGTATCGGCTTTGGCGACTGCGTTGAGGCTTGTCCTCAGAACGCTATCTGCGTTGATAACGGAGTGGCAAGAGTTGACACGAGATCGTGTATAGGCTGCGGTGTCTGCGTGAGCGCATGTCCCAAGGGACTTATCAGTATTATTGCGGATAAGGAGAGCGTGCTCGTGCTTTGTAATAATACCGAAAAGGGAGCTGCTGTAAGAGCTCAATGCGAGAGCGGCTGTATCGGCTGTAAAAAGTGCGAAAAGAATTGCGAGACAGGTGCTATCAAGGTGGTAAATAACCTTGCGGTTATTGATTACGATAAGTGTACCAACTGCAATAAGTGCGCTGAGAACTGCCCTGTGGGCTGTATCCTTATTTCAGACTTCGCAGGCGTGCATAATTACAAGTACAAATAAAACAACAAGGGGTTGCCGTTCAGGCAACCCCTTGAGCTTTTAAAAATAACTTGTAAATTAGGATTTACCTACTTTTCTTTTAAAAGAAAAGTAGGTAAAAGAAAATGCTGGCACAGGGACAAGCGTTAAATTAGGAATTATAGGTGAGAAGTTAAGTGACAAAAACTCGTAAAATGATCTCCTCATCCGAAAAAACTTTTCACTATTCACTATTACCTATTACTTGCCAAAAATCGACAAGGGGATTTCAGTGAAGAGTGAAGAGATAATAGTGAAAAAGTAAAGATCGACAAGCCTCTGTCGAAGCTTGTCGATCTTTGGTGGGGGATGGTGGATTCGGACCACCGAAGTCAGTGACAACAGATTTACAGTCTGCCCCCTTTGGCCGCTCGGGAAATCCCCCATATTCTGTTTCGCAGATTCGGAAAAGGTCAAATTGGAGCTGGTGGACGGACTCGAACCCCCGACCTGCTGATTACAAATCAGCTGCTCTACCAACTGAGCTACACCAGCATCTCCGAACTTGCGACAGATGTTATTATAATATGCGTGTCACGGGTTGTGGCGAGTTTAATAATTGCTGGTGTAGCTCAATTGGCAGAGCAGCTGATTTGTAATCAGCAGGTTGCGGGTTCGAGTCCCATCACCAGCTCCAGGGAGAGTTCCCGAGCGGCCAAAGGGGGCAGACTGTAAATCTGTTGTCACTGACTTCGATGGTTCGAATCCATCCTCTCCCACCAAATTTTGCGGTCT
>JAZSNX010000091.1:0-15408 GCA_045536665.1 Eubacteriales bacterium | reverse complement strand
GGGGTCGTTAACGTCGGGCGTGAAATAGCCCTTGTCACACCAATTCTGATATATTCTGTCCTCAAACTCCTGAGGGGAATATACCTTAGGCAATTCATTGTAGGAATTCATTTTTGTCCTCCTGTGTATTTAAACATAATTTTTTGCAAATAAAAAAGCTCCACCACCCATATCAGGGCGTGAAGCACGCGGTACCACCTGACTTGACAGTCCAAAGACTATCGTCTCAAGAGCCGATAACGGCGGCGACCGTTACGGGCTAAAGACATATCTCTCACCCATACCGCTCGGAAGCGACTTCATCACCGTCTCACACGGACTTACACCTACCGTCCGTTCTCTATGCCGAGGGGAAGCGACTACTACTCTTCGTCAAAGCGTTTGTTTATTACAATTAGATATTATATCACACAAGCAGAATAAAGTCAAGAGATATTGAAAAGAAATACAAGAAAAACTTGCGCATTGGTTTGTGATTCAAATTAGGATCTATCGGTGGATGATCTTGTAAAAACGGGAGGCAGATAGCATCCCCTATATTGTCTATTGGTGTTTCCTCGTTTCGTAGGGGAGGATATTATCCACCTGTTTCTATAGCTCCAAGCTCACCCACAAATCCTGATTTGAGATTTACATATTTTTTTTCTCATTTAACTTGACTTTTAATTTTACATATGCTATAATTCACTTTGAGTGTTGGCTCTATATTTTTATGGCTTAAAAAGGAGACGTATTATGGCTACCATGGAGAAATGGGCGAGAATAAAATATATGCCCGTGTTACCGCTTGGGGAAAATGGAACGAGAATAACGGGATGTGCCGCGCACGTTGCTCTTTCACAGAAAGCGGCAGAGGAGGGCATAGTCCTCTTAAAGAATAATGACGGAATGCTTCCCCTTAAAAAAGGCACTAAGGTTGCCGTCTTCGGAAAGGCTCAGTCCGCGTATTTTAAGTGCGGCGGAGGTAGCGGAGACGTTTACAGCGAGTATACCCGCAATATATACAGAGGCTTGCAGCTTAAGGCAGGACATATCGACGTTTACGAGCCTCTTTCCGACTATTACGACGAGTACGTAAGAGCACTTCGCGCGGAGGGTATAAAGATGCGTCTTATCGAAGAGCCCAAGATGCCCAATGAGCTTCTTGCTTCTGCCCGTGAATTTACGGATACGGCGATAATTACCATCGCAAGAAATTCCCGTGAGAGTTATGATAAGCATAACGACGGAACAGATGCTGATTTTTGGCTTTCAGCGCTTGAGAGAGAGATGGTAGATTACGTTATTGCAAATTACGAAAAGGTGATCGTGCTTCTCAACGTTGGCGCGATGATAGATACGACTTGGTTTGCTAACAACGATAAGATACAAGCGGCGCTTCTTGTTTGGCAGGGCGGCATGGAGGGCGGAACGGCAGTCGCAAACGTTTTGTGCGGTGAGGTCAATCCGTCGGGTAAGCTGGTAGATACCTGTGCGGCGCTTCTTGACGACTATCCCTCGTCCGAGGGCTTCCACGAGTCTGATGATTACGTAAAATATACAGAGGATATCTTTGTAGGATATAGATATTTTGAGACCATTCCGGGTAAAAAGGAGAGAGTTATCTACCCGTTTGGATACGGCTTGTCTTATACTGAATTTTCGTTCAAGGACGCGAAGGCTTGGCTTGACGGCGATGATGTAGTTGTCAGCGTGAACGTAAAAAACGTAGGTGACTTTGACGGAAAAGAGGTCATTCAGGTCTATTACAGCGCACCTTGCGGTAAGATGACAAAGCCCGCTTTGGAGCTTGCGGCATTTGCTAAGACACGTCTTTTGAAGACGGGCGAGGAGCAGAGAATAGAGACGAGATTTGCAGTCAACAGTATGGCGTCCTATGACGATATAGGCGATGTTTGTAAGTCCGCTTGGGTGCTTGAGGGCGGAGAATATAAGATATTCGTGGGTAATTCCATACGCTCGCTTTGTGAGGTGGACTATAAGTATGTCACCGATACGCGTGTGGTTGAGCAGCTTAGCGAATACGTAGCGCCGAGAAACCTTGGAAAGAGACTTCTTGCTACGGGAGACTATGCGACTGTTGAGGACAGAGAGCCCGAAAGACGCACATTCCCCACAGCTTATCATAATGAGTATAGACCCACCGAGGAAAAGATAACGCTAAGAGATGTATCAAAGGGAAAGGCTGAGCTTGACGAGTTTATTTCTCAGCTTACCGACGAGGAGCTTGCTCTGCTTCTTAAGGGAAAGCCCAATATGGGAGTTGCAAACACCTGCGGTATAGGCGGCTTGCCGAAGTACGGTATACCTACGCCTATGACTGCAGACGGCCCTGCGGGACTTCGACTTGAAGAAAAGACGGGCGTAAGAACTACGGCATTTCCCGTGGCTACAATGCTCGCGTGTACGTGGAATACCGAGATCGTCGAGGCGATAGGCCGAGCAGGCGCACTTGAATGTAAGGAAAACAACCTGCCGATATGGCTCACTCCCGCACTCAATATCCATAGAAGTCCCTTGTGCGGCAGAAACTTCGAGTATTATTCCGAGGACCCGCTCATTTCAGGTAAGATGGCAGCGGCGGCTGTCAGGGGAATACAGTCAGTTGGTATCGTTGCAACACCCAAGCACTTCGCTTGTAACAATAAGGAAACCAATAGAAAAGAATCGGACTCCATAGTTTCCGAGCGCGCGATAAGAGAGATATACATCAAGGGCTTTGAGATATGCGTAAAAGAGTCTGCTCCCAAGTTTATTATGACGTCTTATAATATCATAAACGGCGTAAGAGCATCGGAGAATGCCGAGCTCCTTATGGGAATACTCCGTGGCGAGTGGGGTTATGAGGGACTTGTGACCACAGACTGGAGAAATCACGCGTCCTTCGCTACCGAGGTCAAGAGCGGAAACGACATTCGTATGCCCGTCGAAGCGACCAGCGATATAATCGAAAAGCTCCACGAGGGCTATATCACAAGAGACGAAATTGCCGTTTGCGTAAAGCGTCTGCTTGAGATGATACTTTGGATGGAATAATAAAAAAGCTCCAACCCGAGTGTTGGAGCTTTTTGCTTTGGTGATATGCCAATTGACGGCTTAAATAAAAAAATCCGAAAGCAAATGCTTTCGGATTTTTTTGGAGCTGGTAATCAGAATCGAACTGATGACCTCGTCATTACCAATGACGTGCTCTACCGACTGAGCCATACCAGCGACTTGTATATTATAACAAAGAGTATGGCATTTGTCAAGAGTTTTTTCGATTTTTTTCAAAATTAATTTTTAATCGCGGTATCCGAGGTCCTTAAGTATCTGTATCGCCTTTTCGGGGTCGTTACAGGTAAACATAGTTGTTCCGCGGTCAATAGCAGCCTGCATTTTCTCGGGGGTGTCAACGGCAAAGCAAACACAAGGCTCACAGCCAAGTTCATACTTCACCTTGTCAAAATCCTCCTTTGGAAGGAGTGGCTCGGGAAGTCGAGTTGTTTTTCCTTGTTCGTTCTTGTATACGTTGAAGAGACAAACGTAAGTGAGATATGGATATAAGTTATCCTGAGAGCCTCTCATAAGGAACTCGGGATAAAAGCCGTGCAGAGGATAGGACGGAAACTTGTCGTGCAGATAACTGAGCATAGGGCGGGAGAAGCAGTTGAGCATAACTCTGTCGGACATACCTCTTTCCTCGACCATAGCGATTATCTTGTCAGCCGTAGAATACGCGAAATCACCGAGATCCTCGGGGTAATCCTTTATCTCAAGATTGAGAAGCAGGTCGTCATAGGGAGCGACAAGGTCAAGGAACTCCTCAAATGTGGGGACTTTTGTGCCCTTGTATTCCTCACTGAATTTTACACCCGCGTCAAGCTTGCGTAGCTCCTCAAGCGTCATATCGCAAACTCTGCCTGTACCGTCCGTCGTGCGGTCAACGAGAAGGTCGTGTATCATAACTATAACGCCGTCCTTTGTCTGGTGAAGGTCTGTCTCAATTCCGTCAGAGCCGAGCTCTATTGCGTGACGAAAGGCTGGCATAGTGTTTTCGGGACGGCAGTCCTTATCACCTCTGTGCGCCGCCATCATTATCTTGCCCGATTTGATGAATTCAAGAAATTTATTCATAAAAAACACCTCAATGTATTGATTTCAATACGATTATATCACAACGCCGAGGCTTTTGCAATGCTTGCTTACTATTTTGAAAAACGCTTAACAATGCGCAGATAAGTTGCCCGTGTGTCCAATAAGGACACACGGGCGGTTTGCTCAGTCGTAGAAATATCTGTTTTGAATGCTTTCGCTTATAGCGGAAGCGGACGAGCAGATAGCCGACATCGCGTCGCTGTATTTATCGTAAAGTCTGTCCGACATCTCGGGAAAGTCGTCGATTATCAGCATAGCGGCAAGATAGAGAGCGGCTGCGCTTGAAAAGCGCTCAAGCAGGGGAAAGTCATTCTCAAGGGGAATAAACACCGCGTTGAAGTCTTTCTCTTCAGGCTCATCAAGAGCGCGTCTCAGACAAATGTCCGTGTCACGAGCCTCGGTGCAGAATGCCGCTAAAAGATATGGAGCGCGCTCCTCGTAATCGTCGTTGTCACCTTCGACCATACTCTCGGCGAGAATTGCCAGAGAGCTTATGTAGATATCCCTGTTTGTCATATCACTGTTCCATAGCGCGGCCGATCTCAAGACATACTATCTCGTCCGGATAGATGATCTTTGCGCCGTAGAGATGCAGACCCTTGACAGCGTCGCAAAATCTCTTCTCGGGGCGGTATGCCTCGATCTCGGAGAGCTGATCGGCGAATGCGATAGCACGCTTTGAGCGAATGAGACAGTTGTGAAGCACGTAGTCTGTGTCATCTATGAGCTCAATGCTGTTGGTGACGAACACCTTAGCCCCAAAGATAGTGCTGATCTGACCGTTTTCAAAGGCAACTGTGTTGTCGGAAGAGAGCTCAAGCTTTGCTCTGAGAAGTATAGAAGCTACAGCGGGAGATACCTCGATCACGATATCCGAAGGGTCGCTGACGCCTGCCTCATAAATAGTCTCAAGTGCCTCGAGAATAGCCTCAACAAGATATTCGGATTTTGGCTCGGTAAGGGCGATACGCTTCTCAACCTGACTGTGGAGACTGTAGATGTATCTGTCCGCCTCACTCGCGAGCGCCGTTGCAGCCAATTTCATAGCCATCTCCATAAGCTTAGGGGAAGCCTGAGCGCGATCGATGTCGTCGATCTGGAAATTGAAGTACTTAGCGCGGTCGATGGGGAACTCAACGACCGTATCCGAGAGAGTCTGAGGGATGCTCATATCCGTGTTCTTGTTGTAGTCTGAAACTACGATTCCCCCAACACCGCATATCTTGACTACAGAGCCCATTTCCTTGATGTCTCCCTCAAAGGCGTGATTACAGTTTGCGGCTCCTATGAATTTGCTTCTTAGAATGTTGTAAAGAGTTTCGCTCCAAATTGCGGGTATAAAATTTGTGATTGCCATGATTTTTTAATTCCTTTCTTTAATTTTATTTTAGTTCCATTTTTGCATTGATCTTATGATCTTAGAATAGTTTGTTCTTACCTCTTCTCTGGACATTGCGCGTACCTCGTCGGGGGAGTAAAACTCAGCACCCGCATCAGTGCCCGCCTTGCCTGCCGAGAGAGAGGCATTTTTTTCATTGACTTTTTTTATTCGCTCAGCCTGAAGCTGCATCTTGCGCTGATATATCGCGTATGAAGCGGCGAGCGAATTTCCTTTTTTTACGTCCTCCCAGACCTCGTCTGGGAGAGCGTCGACTGCGGTGTCGGGGAACAGGGAATAGAAGTCACCAAGCTGCGCTTCTATCTTCTCCGCCTCCGCCTGCTTTTTCGCGAGCAGCTCGGTAAGCTCACTTACCTGCGCTCGAAGCGTCTCAAGCTCCTTGGCTACCATGTCCTCGGAGTCCTCTTGGCGCTCCTCGCTTGCTTCCTCGTGGGTCTCAGGCGCGGTCTCGGCGTCTGTTACCATCTCCTCAGAGGGCTCTTCCATGAGCGCGTCTAAGGTGTCGATATCGTTATTCATAAGCTTCCTCCTTTATTACGTGATATTGTTTTGCTTCAAGCATCTCAACAAGAGCGTTTCTATCCATAAGCAGTCCCGAGGGAAGTCTGCGTACATACTCCGACGGCGTTATGTATCCGCCGTCAAGCAGCTTGTCGAGCATATTCTGAGCGGCTGCCGCGCTGTAACGAGTTATCTCGGCAACGTCCACTCTTGCGCCGAGCACGGCATGTCTTACAAGATGCGTGTCTATTGCTTTCGCAACCGTCTCGCCATCGCTCTTGCAGGGCAGAAGCCTATCGGGCGGATAATAGGCGCAGGTCATATCTGCCCATATGCTCGCAAGCTCCTCAATGCACTTGTAGAGTGAGCGCCTTACGTTATCAAGCGTTATTCTTGAGGTCTCCTGAAGCGCGAGTATCGCGCTGGTGTTCTTTGCCTCCATATTGCCAAGCGCCGACTCGGTAGCGCCCATAAGCTCCTTTGTCAGTGTGACCGATTTTTCAATAAGGTCCATAAAGCCGCTCTGCATCTCTCCCGTGCCGACCACGGACACAGCGTCCGAGATATTTCCGCCGCCCATAGCGGCAATAGCCTCGCCGACCTCATTTGACCATTCGGGGATCTTTGATTTGTCGTAGATGACCTTTGAAAAAGCCGTGTCAGTCATATGCTTCATCGCCATGGCGTAGGCTCTGTTTATGAATTTCTGATTGGGTATCATCGTGCTTACGGGCGAAGTACCGTGGAAGCAATTCTTTGTTGGTATCCAACTGAAAAAGGCGATGGGATAGAGACGGCAGTCGGTCTTAGCTCTGCGTATGATACAGCTCCTTGCGCTTTTCTCAAAGCAGACCCGTCCGTCCTCCTTCCAGAATTTGATTATAAACGTAGCCTTAGCCTCGTCATCACCCTCAAGCTCATATTCGGCTCGCTTGCCTGATTGATACTGAGCGTCGCCGTCCTTGACGATCTTTTTTATGTCCTCATCCGTCGCGCCGCTGCGCTCAGCCTCAGCGCGAAGCGAGGCTACCGAGGCACGCCCCGATATGATGACGTATTCCTGAGACTGTATGTCGGGCTTGTTTACGTCTGCGGGAAATAGGTTCACAGCGTCAATGACCTCTGTGACGATATCTCCCTCATAGCTCTGCGGACTTTTCTTGTCCGTGCTCCAATAGCAGTAGACCGCGCCGTCACCGCTTATAGCGGCATCGGTGAGCAAAGAAAATATCTTTGCGTCCATATTTGCCTGTTCCCAACGGTATGCGGCGTTCTCAGTGAGAGCGGAAAGCGCGCGGCTTATCCTTTGTTTTGTATCCTCATCCGCAAACGGAAGATTATCATCGGTGTAGCGAACGGAAAGATCGGCGGACGCCACCGAGCATATCAGATAGTCGGCAACACGCCTTATGATATTGAATACGGGCTTTGGAAGACCGTTTCCTTCGCCACTCGCCCATTGCTCACCGCGATAGAATGCCTCGTTGCGTCGACAGGTCTCGTAAAGACCGATCCTGCGCTTATACTCCTTGCCGGCTTCATACTGTTGCCATGCCTTGTGTGTATTATCGTTCATTTGATTTCCTTTCTTTATTTGTCTTGCCGCGTGTAAAGACACAGCGAGCGTATTGTCTGTGCTGAGCGTCCTGAGGCGCTGAGGACGAGTCTCGCAAATCTGAACCTTTTTGAGGAGAGTCTCTTATGCTCGGCTGCATAGTCCTTGTGATAGTCGAGAATTGCCGTGCTTTCGGGCGCGCTTCTGCCGTCAAAGTACAGCTCAGCCGATATAGCGCCTCCCGAGTATTCCGCCGATATGCCGCAAAGATGCTTGCTTGCGTACGTGCCAAGGTCAAAAACGTTGCTCTTGAAGGTAGCGACTATCTCCTTTTCTCCCTTGATATTCATATCGGTATCGCAGTCCTTGTCGAAGACAAACACGTCTGAGCTCTTTATAAAGCCAACGTCACTTCCGCAGTCGATAAAGCGTTCAGCGTTTATTCCCTCAAAAACGCACCAGCATTTTGCCTGCGTGTTGTAGACCAGCACCTTGTGATCAAGAGACGCCGAGCTTATGAGTATTTCTCCCTTAACGTCGTCGTAATAAACGAACGCATCGTTAAAGAAGCCTTGAGGGAGCAGGGAGTCGATTGCACCCGATATGCTGTAAGCGTTGCATTCATCAAGCTCGTCGGTGTTGCTCGTCCACCTGTATATTGCGCTTGCGCCAACCGTGCAGGGCTCGTTGGCTACCATAGCCGCGGCATCCTCTGAAGTCACGCCGATCGAGGAGTTTATTCTCATAACGGGGAATTCCTCAGTACCGCAGGCAGAGCTGTCTGCCATCCACGCTCCACCCTCAGTGAAAATGAGTAGACGGTCGTAATGCCTGCTTACAGCGCTTATCGGGTATCTTCCGTCACCCACACTAAACTCGTGAGCAAATGGGAAATATAGCTCATCGCTATCTTCAAGCGATGCCCGAGAGGCAAGCAGAGACTCAATGGAAACGTATGCCGCATTGAACATAACGGAGCGGTCGTTACCGTTCCAGATAAACGGGCGACTGTTGTTTATAGCGCCGAATACGGTAGCGCTTTTGCAGGATAGCAGCTCATACGCGGCTTGCGGCTCACGGATGTATGTATAGCATACAACGATTCTGTCACCTTTCTTAAGTCCGTTGACGACCACCGTCCTCGGAAGGGTTGAAACGGAATAAAGATCCTCTGAGAGCTTCTCGCCGTTGAGCAACACCGAGTCTACGTGAAGGATATCGTCATCAGTCCTGAGGTACGCGCTGCCGTCACCGCTTATAACGTAGCTTATCCTTGCGTGATCGTTTAGCAGATTTTTGCTCTCATAAGGCTCTCCTATGCTGCTTTCGGTCCAATCCTTTCCAACGAGAGGAACGTAGCCGAAGGGATAGCGCAGACAGTCATCGGTAACTATGTATATGTTCGAGCCGTCAATGAGATAAAGCCTTCCGCGATAGTAGAAGAACTCGCCCTTGCCATTTGATGTGGTGACGGTATCTATATCCGTATAGGTAGCGTTTTGAAAATCAAGCCGCAACACTTTATCTCCCACAAGCGCGTAGCCCTTGAAGATACCGTCAAGCTTTCCTGTCCATATAGCCCTGATGGGAGAATCAAAGCTGAATAAAGGACGGTAGCCGTAACGCTTTTTCAATGAGCCGTCGTCGGTAATGCGGAAGTTTGAAATATAGGAGCTGCCGAGCTGGTCTTTTTTGTCCGTACGTGTGTCAATACCCTTGAAGCTCTCAAAGCATAGCGTATGATTTTGTTTTGTTGATATTTGTGTTCACCTCATTTCTTTTTGATCTGGTCACAGAATATTAATCAAAAAGCCCTGTTCTTTTTCTTGGCATCTTAAAATCCGTTCGTTCCTCACGCATCGGAGCGGGGCAGCGGCACATTACCGCATATCTGAGTGCCTCGGGTGCGTGCGTTACGGAATGCGGCTCGCTTGACGCGTCCTCGGGACGGTTTTCGTCACAAAGCAAGGCGGGTAAGCATTTGATGAGCTCCGTACAGCTCTTGCTTATGCGTAGCCTTGGCGTGCCCTCGGATACGTTCAGATATTCACGTAACACTCTCCAACCGGGAATGCGCCTGTTGTCCGCCGCTATCATCGGCGGCATACCGCGAACGCTCTGCATTATCTCAAAGCCGCTGCGACCGCTGTCCTGACGCCTGTTCCAAAGATCGGGCGAGGCGACAGCGAATTCCGCGCCTTCACCATCACATAGCTGCGCTACCTCAATTGCCGCTTCTCGAAGCGTAAAATTTGGGACACAGCGTTCTTTGACAACGTACATATATCCGTCGCTGTCAACGGCGATAAGAAGCGCCGCAAGCATATCGAAGCCGTAGTCAAGAGCAACAAACCGCTTGGTGAATTTTGGGATAACGTTTGGGTTGCATACGTGAGCTGCGGCGTCGAATTCGGGGAAGAACTGCCCCTCGAATACGTCCCATCTTCCGTAAAGCCAAGCGTCCCTGAGACGCTCGGGCAGGGAAAGCAGAGAGCCTACGTATTCGGGATCGTTGCTCGTCAGCACAGAGTTGTCAAAGACAAGCGCTTGAACGAAACCGTAGTCCTGAGGGTTCTCGCCCTCACGGAATTGCCTGTCGATAAACAAGCGCTTCACCCATGCGTGACCAATACCGCCGGGATTGCAGGTGAGGTACATTCGCCTCGGATAGGGTGACGTACCCCTAAGACACGCCTTGAATATTGAAAAACGGTATTCGCTGAGCTGTGTCGCCTCATCAATGGCGATAACGTCGTATTCCTGACCCTGATAGCGAAGCGCGTCCTTGTCGGTGGCGCAATATCCGAGATAAATACAGCTCCCATTGAAAAACCTCAGAGACTTGTCCGCGTCCGAATAGCTGACAAGCTCCTTGTATTCACGAAGGAAGGGAATAACGTGATTGGACTTGAGCTCGGGCAGAGTGCGGCGTACAAGTAAGCATCTCAGTCCCTCATAGCGTAAGCACATAGCGCAAAGCTTGCGCCTCAGCGCCCAGGACTTTCCACCGCCTCTCGCTCCGCCGTATGCGGTGAAGCGAGTGCGCATATCGAAGAAATTTTGTTGCTTTTGGCTGGGCTTGCCCGAGATCTTAAAGAGAGCGGCGTCCGAGCGCTTATTCTCCGTCGGCGAAAATGTCGTGCTCAAAGCTGTACCGCACCTCCTTTGAATTGTCCGTCGACTCTTTGCAGGTAGTGTACGCTATCCGCTTTTTTAGATAGGCGGAGAGCAGGGTAGAGGAGATCTCCGAATTTAGCGCTTCGTCCTCGAATATAGCGAGCAGCTTGTCGTATTCCTCGGGATAGTCGCCGCGAAGAGCCTCAAGATCGGAAAGCCCCGTGCCAACGTATCTGCAAAGCCCCGCAAGATTGGGGAAACGCGCCTTTACCCTTGGGCGCGACCTTGCCGTGTTGTCCGTGGACTCCGAGCTTTTCGGATAACAGGAGCAGATGTACTCATCGACTATGTGCTCAAGTATCCCGCTTTTGCAAATACGAGACAGTATTCCGTGAACTTCAACGTCACCGCCTTTGGTTTTCTTTTTTGTTTTCTTTTGAAACAGTAGCATTTTTGACCTCCTTTTGTCCTGTGACACCCATATTATAAAGCATATGAAAATGCCAAATGGTGACCTTGAGTGCCACTTAGTGCCATTTTCGCAAATTTTTTTGAAAATTTTTAATCATAAAACAGCATTTAAATCGGAGGTGTATAAAAAATCATTAGGGTGTCTAAACGTTCATTTAACGAGTCAATCCGAGCAAAGCCGAAGGATCTCCCTACTGTCACTGTTTTTCAAAAAAACACTTTACAACGCTAAAAAAATGTGCTATAATAAAACTTGCCACACAAGTAAATATTTGTCGATCAGGGAAAGTATGCCTGTTTTTATTTTTTGATAAAAACGCATACTCTTGTTTCGCATACTTTCTTAATTTGACAAAGAACGAAACACTTGTGTGGCAGCAATTGGAGCTATGCGTTTTTTAGTGCGCAGCTTCAGCTGCGCACTTTTTTATTATTTTTCTATTGAGGAGAGAAGAAAATGAAAGCAAAGAGACTTTTATCAGCATTCTTGGCGGCAATTCTCTTAACGAGCATTTGTTATGCGACCTTCAACGTAGGTGCATTAGATGATCAAATCGAAGCAAGCGGCACGTGGGGAGAACTCACGTGGACATTAAGCGATGATGGTCATTTGGTCGTTTCTGGTAGCGGAAATATGAATAGTTTTTCAAGTTTGGGTAGTATCCAAGCATGGAAAGAACATAACTCTTTAATAAAAAAGATCACAATCAGTGATGGTGTAACCAATATAGGGGACCATTCTTTTGAAGAATGTCAAAATCTTGAAAGCGTGATTATAGCTGATAGTGTAACAAGTATTGGTGCTAGTGCGTTTTACAATTGTAAAAGCCTTACAGAATTATCATTTGGAAATGGTATTAATATTATCAACGGATATGCATTTTCCGGTTGCACAAGTCTTACTAATATTATAATTCCTGATAGTGTTATAAGCATTGGTAGCTACGCATTTGCGGGGTGTATGAAGCTAATGAGTGTAACGCTTGGAAAGAATGTGAGAAACATTGAAAGTATGGCATTTAATAATTGCGATACATTGATTGAGGTAATTAATTGCTCTTCGTTGGTAATAACCAAGGGAGATTTTTCGAACGGCGGTATTGCTAGTTATGCACTTGAAGTACATAGTGGGGATAGTAAGATTGTAAATAATAATGGTTATTTGTTTTATAGCTCAATAGATAAAACTTACCTTCTTGGTTATGTTGGAATTGATACAGATCTAATACTTCCAACAAATTATAATGGTCAGAATTATGAAATATATAAAAATGCATTTTATAATTCTAAAACACTGACTAGTGTGGCTATTCCTGATGGTGTCGATGGTATAGGGAACTATGCTTTTTATTCTTGTGTAAATATTAAGAATATAACGATTGCTGATAGCGTAACGAAAATTGGCAGCTCAGCTTTTTTATTATGCAATAATCTTGAAAGTATAACGATACCTGCTAATGTAAAAATTATAGCTGATTATACCTTTCAACACTGTATAAGCCTTAAGAGCATAACAATCGCTGATGGCGTAACAAAAATAGGTCAATCAGCTTTTTCACATTGTTTAAATTTGGAATATATAAATATACCCAGTAGTGTGACAAGTATAGGTTCTAGTGCATTTAGTAATTGTAAAAGTCTTAAGAGTGTTGTACTTCCGAATGGTATTACAAGTATAGGCGGAAGCGCGTTCTATAGTTGTACAAGTTTAGAGAATATTACAATCCCTGATAGTGTTACAAGTATAGGTAACTCTGCTTTTGCTGGTTGTACAAGTCTTGATAACATAAGCATTCCTAATAGCGTCAAAAAAATATATGATTCGGCCTTTAATGGGTGTGTAAATCTTACTGCACTAACTATACCTGGAAGTATCGAAACGTTGGGTTTAATGGTATTTAATGATTGTACCGGACTAAAGAGTGTAACTATACTTGATGGTGTTACATCTATCGGGGCATATGCATTCAGCGGGTGCTCCAACCTTGAAAGCATAACTATACCGAATAGTGTAACAAGTATAAGCGGTTATGCTTTTGTAGGTTGTACGGGATTAACATCCATAAGTTTTCCTAACAGCATAACCAGTATAGGCGTTTGTGCATTTTGGAATTGTACAGGGCTCACGAGCGTAATGATTCCGGATAGTGTCACAAGCATGAGTGACTCTGTATTTAAAGGGTGTTTAAATCTTGAGAATATTTACGTCGGAAGTAACAATACGAAATATTGTTCTTTAGATGGTGTAATGTATTCTAAAGATATGACTGATATAGTGTGTTATCCAACGGCAAGGGATGCTACTGATTTTGTAGTGCCTAATGGTGTTACTGCTATAAAAGGCGGAATTTTTTGCGATTGCACCAATCTTACGAACATTACAATTCCGAATAGTGTTACTAGCATAGGAGAATCGGCGTTTAAGAATTGTACAAACCTTGCAAGTATAACGATTCCAGATAGTGTTACGATTGTTGGTGATAATGCGTTCAGTGGTTGTAAAAATCTAATGAGTGTGATCCTCGGTAAAAGCGTAACAAGTATAGGTAGTTCTGCGTTCAGGGATTGTTATAAATTGTTAGAGGTTATAAACAATTCGTCACTTGAAATAACTAAGGGAAGTTCATCTAACGGATTCGTTGGTCTTTATGCGCTTGAGGTGCATAGCGGAGAGAGTAAAATCGCAAATTATAATGATTATTTGTTCTATAGTACGAATAATAGAAATTACTTGGTTGGCTATGTAGGCAACAACACCAATCTTAAATTACCAGTAAATTATAATGGACAAGATTATGAAATCTATAATAATTCATTTTGTGATTGTAATACCCTAATAAGTGTGACAATTCCCGACAGTGTTACCAAGATTGGCGCTAATGCATTTGGGGAGTGCAACAAACTGGTGGAAATCATTAATTACTCATCACTTATAATAAATGTGGGTAGTACAGGTAATGGGTATCTTGCTTACAATGCACTTGAGGTACATAGTGGAGAGAGTAAGATAGTGGAGCATAATGATTATTTATTCTATAGTGTTAATGGTCAAAATTATCTGATTGGTTATGTAGGTAGTGATACCAATCTTATGCTACCAACAAATTATAACGGACAAAGCTATGCAATATACAAATATGCTTTCTATTGTTCTAAGAGTGTTGCTAATGTAACGATTCCAGATGGCGTAACAATGATCGGTGATTATGCGTTCAATGGTTGTAAAAATCTTATGAACGTTAGAATTCCTAATAGTGTTAAAAGTGTAGGAGGAGATTCATTTTCTGGTTGCACAAAGCTTGTTTGCAATGAATATGAAAATGTATGCTATTTAGGAAATGAAAGCAATAAATATCTTGTTGCGGTCAAAGCTGGGAAACCAAGCATTAAATATTGCTCAATAAATCCTCAAGCAATAGCTGTTATATCTGGAGCTTTTCGTGATTGTACAAGTCTTACGAGTGTAACTATTCCTGAAAGTGTAATAAATATTGGGTATAATGCGTTTGAGAATTGTACTAGTCTAACGTATATGGAGTTTCCTCTAAGAAACGTAAGATATCTAACCGATATTATAGGTCATACATCTAGTAAGTTGAATTTTGAGATGATAAAAATAACCGAAGGAACGATAACTCGAGAATTATTTGATTTTTACCGCGTTTTTGTATCAACAATAGTGATAGGAAAAAATGTAGAGAGTATCGATGCTAATGCATTCCAATATTGCCGAGGTCTCAAAAACATTATAGTGTGTAATGATGATATCACTATTGTCGACTCACATGGCGTGCCCGATGGTGTTGAAATAAAGTGTCATAGTTGGAATGAAGGCGAGATAACTACTCCTACAACTCACATAGCCGAAGGTGTTATGACATACACTTGCGGTGAATGCGGAGCAACAAAGACCGAGGTCATAGCAAAGACGACCGATCACGCACACGGCGCATGGTCAAAGCATAATGCGGTCGAGCATAAGAAGACCTGTGAGTGTGGAGATACAGTTTACGCATCTCACGTATGGGATAATGGTGAGATAACCACTCCCGCAACGCATACGGCAACAGGTATCAAGACATACACCTGTACCGATTGTGGCGAGACTAAGACAGAGGTAATACCAAAGACAACCGAGCATGCGCACGGAGCTTGGACGAAGTTCAGCGCAGAGCTACATAGCAAGACCTGCGAGTGTGGAAACGTCGAGTACGCGCCTCACGCATGG
>JAZSNX010000088.1:0-34050 GCA_045536665.1 Eubacteriales bacterium | reverse complement strand
AGTCTCTAATTATATCTTATGCCGAGGTGTCACAAAATGTCATTGAATAAAAAAGACCGCACTCTAAAAGAATGCGGTCTTACAAACAAATATCAGCAGCCTGCCTCAAAGACCTTACGCATAACGCCAAGCTTTTCGGTTGCCTTTTCCTTATTTTCAGCGACCACGCTGAAATAGAACTTACATTTAGGCTCTGTTCCGCTGGGACGAACTGCTACCCAGCTTCCATCCTCAAGCAAAAATCTTAATACGTTAGAGCTCGGGAAGCCTGCGTCTATCATGGTCTTTGACTTATAGTCCTCGAGCATCTTTACCTTTACATCGCCGACAGATATGGGGGGATCGTTACGAAGTCCGTTTACAAGAGCGGATATCTTATCAGAGCCGTCAATTCCCTTAAACGCGAAGTTGTCAAGCGCGTCAAGGAAGTATCCGTGCTCCGCGTAAAGCTCATTAAGAACGTCTATAAGCGTCTTGCCCTGCTCGTGATAGTAGGAAGCGGATTCACAAAGCATAAGTGATGCCTGAACAGCGTCCTTATCTCTTACGAAGTCGGCAACGAGACAGCCGTAGCTCTCCTCGTAACCGAATACAAACTGCTTGTCGCCCGCAAGCTCGTGCTTATATACCTTATCACCAATAAACTTAAAGCCCGTAAGCGTCTTTTCAACGCTGATACCGTACTTGTCGCAGATCCTGTCTCCAAGATCTGACGTAACGACAGTATTGAACATAACGCCGTTTGCGGGAAGCGTTCCCTTCTTTGCCTTCTGGGAAAGAATGTACTCAAGGAGAACAGCCGCGGACTGGTTGCCCGTCATTCTGACATAGTCACCGTTCTGCTTAACAGCAACGCCAAGTCTGTCACAGTCGGGGTCGGTGGTGATAACTATATCCGCGTCATACTTTCTCGCATATTCCATACCGAGTATGTACGCATCGTCAGTTTCGGGATTGGGATTTGGCGTGTTGCTGAACTCGGTATCGGGAGCGCACTGCTCCTCAACGGGAATTACGTTATATCCAAGTCTGTCAAGAACTGTTCTTACAGGAACGTTACCCGTACCGTGCTGAGGAGAATATACTATCTTGATATCCTTTTTGACGTCGGGATTGACGCATATCGAAAGTATATCCTTATAGTAGCTTTCATCAACGTCCGATCCAAGCACCTTTATAAGGTCACCTGCCTCGTCGAGAGTAAGCGCCTTCACAGAAAGAGGATCATCTATCTTTGCTATCTCCTCGACCACCTTGTCGTTAAGTTCGGGGATAAGCTGACAACCGCGCTCATCGTAAAGCTTGTAACCATTATATTCGGGAGGGTTGTGTGAAGCCGTTATCATAACTCCGCCAAACGCGCCGAGGTGTCTTACCGTGTAGGAAAGCTCGGGAGTGGGACGAAGCGAATCGAAAATGTAAGCCTGAATCCCGTTTTTAGCGAGAACGCCTGCTGTTTCGCGGCAGAACTCTACGCTATAACGACGGTTATCGTGTGCGATAACTATTCCGCGCTTGCAGGCATCAGCGCCTGCCTTCTTGATATACTCGGCATAGCCTTGTGTCGTCTTTCTGACGATATACTTGTTCATACGGTTGATACCCGCGCCAAGGACACCGCGAAGTCCTGCCGTACCAAACTCCATCTCACAATAGAAGCGTCTTTCTATCTCCTCTTTATCATCAGCGATCGTCTTAAGCTCAGCTTTGGTCTCCTCATCGGTGTTTTCACTGTTCAACCAGTGGTAATACAGATCCATATAATTCATAACGTACCCTCCATAAAATCTTATGCAATAATTATATAACAAATGAGCGCAAATTTCAATACTTTAATACGTAAAAATTTTAAAATTATTTCGACAAATAACTAATATTTATATTATATTTGAAAAATGACTTGACAAATAGGGGCAAATGTGGTATTATATTAATGTTTTATCAAGGTAAAGCGTTAAAATGATGCTTTGCTAACAAAATTATTATGCCGACTCGCTCGGCAAGGAGGTTTTCATCATGAAAAAAATCATTTCTCTCACACTCGCACTTATTATGTGCATTTTCGTCTTTGCTTCTTGTGGCAAGGAAGAGCTTCAGTTCGGTAAAGAATACCGTGCTCTCGACGGTCAGATGGACGTTCTTCTTCAGCTCAACGCCGGCTCTATCGACGTTGGCGTAATGGACAGCATCATGGCAGGCTACTATATGAATCAGGATACAAAGTATTCTAACTCTCTTATGGTAGTTGAAGGTCTTGAGCTCTCTACTGAGCAGTACGGTATCGCGGCAAGAAAAGGCAGCGGCCTTATAAAGAAGATCAACTCCGCTCTTATCGAGCTTGCTAAAGAGGGGATCGTTGACACACTTGCTGATAAGTACGGAATCAAGTCTGAGCTTTGCATCGACAAGAACGCAACTGTTGCCGAGCTTACAGATGCTGAAAAGCAGGATTGGGATTACATAGTTGCTCAGGATAAGTTCATCGTTGGCTACACCATCTTTGCTCCTATCGCTTATGAGGAAAACGGTGAGCTCATCGGTTTTGACATTGAGCTTGCAAAGGCAGTTGCCGATAAGCTTGACCTCACTGTTGAGTTCAAGGAGATAGACTGGAATAGCAAGGAAGCACTTCTTTCCGGCAAGAGCATCGACTGCATTTGGAACGGTATGACCATTACTGAGGAAAGACTCGCTAATATGGAAATATCCATTCCCTACCTCAACAACAAGCAGGTGGCAGTTATCCGTATCGCAGACAAGGACAAGTATACCACGAAGGAGAGCATGTCCAAAGCCATCGTTGCCGCAGAGGCAGGCTCCGCAGGTGAGTCTTGCGTAATCATCGCAAAAGAAGAAAACTGATAAATGAGCTTTTTACAGATTTCTTTAGAGCTTTTAGAGGGGTTCTTTTATACCTTCCTCATATTTGGGATCACGCTTATCTGTGCGCTTCCCTTGGGTCTCTTGATATGCTTCGGCTCTAAATCCAGAATCAAGCCTATCAGTATGATAACCCGCGCTTTCGTGTGGGTCATCAGAGGAACTCCTCTAATGCTCCAGATCATATTTTTTGATCTTGGACCGGGACTGTTATTCAATCTTCCTATCCGATCCGAATGGCAGCATATGACTATGGTATGCGTTGCGTTCACCATAAACTATGCGTGTTATTTTTCAGAGATCTACCGCGGCGGTATCCAAAGCGTTCCTCAGGGACAGTACGAAGCCGCAAGCGTTCTCGGCATGACAAGATCTCAAACCTTTTCAAAGGTAATTTTTTTGCAGGTCATAAAAAGAATAATCGCGCCTATGTCTAACGAGATAATTACGCTCGTCAAGGATACTGCGCTTGCGAGTGTAGTAATTCGTATAGACCTGTTTACCGTCGCTAAGGGTATCGTGAACACGCACGTAATTATTTGGCCGATATTCTATGCGGGAGTATTCTATCTCCTGTTCAATGGACTATTGACCGTTGTTCTCGGAAAGCTCGAGAAAAAACTTGATTATTTTAAGGTGTAAGATGGCGTTTTTTGAAGTAACGAACATAACAAAAAACTTCGGGAAGACCGAGGTGCTCAAGGGCATTGATTTCACCCTTGAAAAAGGAAAGGTCCTTTCCATAATAGGCTCGTCAGGAAGTGGAAAGACTACCCTGTTGCGTTGCCTGAACTTTTTGGAGACCCCCGATACAGGTACTATTACTATCAACGGAGAAACCATTTTCGACGCCGAAAAATACAAAACAAAGGCTTATGGCGACAACGAGATACGCAACGGAAGATTGCATTTCGGATTGGTTTTTCAATCCTTTAATCTCTTCCCTCAGTACACCGCAAAGCAAAACATAACACTTGCTCCCACATTACGCTTGAAGGACGAAAAGCTTGCAAAGAATGAGCTTGCAAAGCGTTTGAAGGACATAGATACGCATGCCGATGAGCTTCTGAAAAAGGTTGGGCTCAGCGACAAGGCGGATTTCTATCCCTGTCAGCTTTCAGGCGGTCAGCAACAGCGTGTCGCGATAGCTCGCGCACTTGCGCTCTCCCCTGATATTCTCTGCTTCGACGAGCCCACCTCGGCTCTTGATCCTGAGCTTACGGGCGAGGTACTTCGCGTAATAAAGGACCTTAAGTCCACTGATTGTACTATGATAGTCGTAACGCACGAAATGGAATTCGCAAAAAATGTCTCCGATGAGGTCATATTTATGGCAAACGGAGTTATCGAGGAATATGGCACTCCTAAGGATGTGTTTGACGATCCTAAGTCTCCTCTCACACAAGCTTTTTTGCGTAAATCTGTTGAGACATTCTAATAAAAAAAACGGGCTATGCCCGTTTTTTTTTAGTTTCCGCAGCCGCATTTTCCGCCCTTATCGTTATGAGGCGGCGTAAAATCGGGTGGACAAAACTCTGCTGTGGGAAATGCCATATTACGAAATACCGAGCAAGGATCGTCTTCCTCGGCAGAAATGCAAATCTTATCAGGTACACAGTATTCTGTTGCGTTAATGAGATACTGTGCGGGACGCACGATTCTAACCACCGAGAAAAGTCCGAGAGAAACGGTCAGATATCTGCCGTCGCTATCTCGAAGCTGTCCGCCAAGATCTCCTGTGATTCCCGTAGGAATGTCCCCGCAGCAGCAACAGCAACAGCAGCAAGTATCCTCAGGCTCTCTTACTCTTGTATTAAGAATAATGGGATCAACGACCTCAACAATGGCTGTTGGTACGTTTCTGCATGGGTCGCTGGGCTTAATATCAGCACAGAAATCAGCGCAGTCAGTGCTACTCTTAAATACACTTACGTTGCTCTCACTGCCGTAAAGTATTACCTTCTTCTCAAGCACGGTAATACCGTCAAAATATTGGCTCTTTCCGCCGCAAAGGCATGCCTCAAAGCATATTTTTACAAAGAATTTGATATTTACTGAATAAAAGCCTCTGTTAAATCTTATGGGTTCTATGGATATCTGCGTCCACGCTATATGCGCATCCTTTGCTCTGATACTTGTCGTATGCTCAATAATGTCGTTACCGAAGTCCGTGAGCAACACCTTTACGTCCTCAAAGCAATCTCTGTCTCGGCAGGAATCCAGAACTCTGTTGGTATCTATACAGACTGTTTCAGCCTTGGAAAAATTCCTATCCGAGCCTGAGCACGGGTATCTGTTTTCAGACATATAATCATCCTCCTCTAAAAATTTGAGCGTTTGCTCTTCCCTAATATATTATGCATTTATTGGAATTTTGACAGTATCTATGCCGCTTTTTCGCTCGGTAAAAAAAGTATTATTAAAATTAATCATTTAATTTACATTTTGCTATTGAAAAAAATCACAAAATGTATTAAAATATATAGGTAATGATTTTTTTGTGAGGTTTGTTATGAACGCTTTGGGTTTTGACAACAATAAATATATTGAGCTTCAATCCAGAAAAATACTTGAAAGAATATCCAGCTTTGGCGGAAAGCTTTATCTTGAGTTTGGAGGCAAGCTTTTCGACGACTATCACGCCGCAAGAGTACTCCCCGGATTTCAGCCTGACAGTAAGATAAGAATGCTTCTTAATCTTAAGAACGATGCTGAGGTCCTTATCGTTGTTTCGGCAACCTCAATCGAGCAAAATAAGATACGCGGTGATCTCGGCATAACGTATGATATGGATACGCTTCGTCTTATAGACGCGTTTAACGATATCGGTATCGACGTCGGTGGCGTTGTTATCACGCAGTACGCAAATCAAGCCTCGGTAGACGCTTTTATCAAGCGCTTGAATAATCTCGGAGTTAAGGTCTGCCGTCACTATCCTATCGAAGGCTATCCTACCAACGTTCGAAAGATCGTAAGCGACAGTGGATACGGAAAGAATGAGTATATCGAGACAAAGAAGCCGCTCGTTGTAGTAACAGCTCCCGGTCCAGGAAGCGGAAAGATGGCTACCTGTCTCTCTCAGCTTTACCATGACCATAAGAGAGGGATCAAGGCAGGATACGCAAAGTTCGAGACATTCCCCATATGGAATCTTCCTCTCAAGCACCCTGTAAATATGGCGTATGAGGCGGCAACCGTTGACCTCAACGACGTTAATATGATCGACCCCTTCCATCTTGAGGCAACGGGTATAACCGCTGTAAACTACAATAGAGATATTGAGGTATTCCCTGTTCTTCAGGCTATATTCAAGCAGATATACGGAGAGTGCTCGTACAAGTCTCCCACTGATATGGGAGTAAATATGGCGGGATACTGTATAACCGACGATGAGGTCGTTTGCGACGCTTCAAAGATGGAGATAGTAAGAAGATACTACGACACGCTTTGTCGCAAAAGAACAGGTACGGCAGACGCCGAAGAGGTATATAAGACTGAGCTTATAATGAGCAAGGTAGGAGTTGACACTTCTTTCAGAAAGGTCGTTGCTCCCGCCCTTGATAAGGCTGATGAAACCGGTGAGCCTGCTGCGGCAATAGAGCTGCCTGACGGAGCTATCGTCACTGGAAAGACATCTAACCTTATGGGTGCTGCGGCTTCGGCGCTCATGAACGCGCTCAAGCGTCTTGGCGGTATTGACGACGCGATGCTTTTGCTACCCGTGGTCGTTCTTGAACCCCTGCAAAAGCTTAAGGTCGAAAATCTTGGAAACAATAACCCGAGACTTCATTCAGACGAGGTGCTTATAGCACTTGCAATATCCGCTACGACAAACCCCGTCGCGGCCCTTGCTATGGAGCAGCTCCACAAGCTCAGAGGCTGTCAGGCACACGTTAGCGTAATGCTTTCCAACGTTGATAAAAATATATACAAAAAGCTTGGTATGAATCTAACGACCGAGCCTACGTATGCGACAAAAAAGCTTTATCACAAATAACAAAAAAGATTGCCATTGACCTTCGTCAATGGCAATCTTTTTTATTCGCTTATACCCCAGCTGTTCAGTTGCTTTATCTTTTCGCTACCCTCAATATCAAAGTAGCTTATCTTTATAGAATTGGTTTCCTTTATAAGAAGCAAAGTCTCGTCCTCGGACAATCCTTTCTTATAAATATTACCGTCGTCACCATTAATATATACGACTGAGTTCCCACCGACCGCCGCGATGGTTATCTTTTCGACAACTATCGTCGTTTCCTTGGCTGTTGGCACATTAGAGGCATTGTCTTTATTATCGTCCTCCTTAATTATGCCCTCAGCAAGCAACAGATCAATATAAGCCTGCTTAGCCTCTGCCTGAGTAGAGCCTGTAGCAACAATGCTGTAATTTTCCACATTGACAAGCGCATAAAGCTTTACAAGACCGCCGTTGTCCTTGAGGACCATAATATACGTAGCCTCGCCTGCCGCATTTATAAGCGACGGGAATGACGCAACATATCCCTTTTCCTGTACCTCGCCCTCGGCTGCCATCATTGCGGAATACTCCTCTGCACCGATAACGGGATAGAACTTGTATTCACCCGTCCTCGCGTTGCTTATGATAAATCCTATATTACTCTCGTCGCTGCTGACCGACGTTACGCCTGTAAAGAACCAAACATCATCCTCAATAACGATATATCCAAAATCATCGGTAGTTACCTTACAATCCTTGTTTCCTATAACGCTATTCCAAAATCCGTTCTTAAGCGTTCCGTACCAATCGTATTTCTGAGAGGCAAGCTGACCTGTAAATACATTATCGATCCACGAGGGTGTCTCGGAAAGCCCATACAGCGTATGAGTACCGTCACAGGGATCAAAGACGATGACCTCTGCCACGTCCATCGCGCCGAACATTCCGACCTTTGGTGACATACAGGCGACAACATAATACGGATTTCCCGCTTCATCGATCTCAAAGGAATAGTTGCCGAATATCTTAGTAGGATATGAGAAACGCAGAGCTCTATGAAGATCCTCTGAAAAATATGCGCTATCAACGTATTTCATAGAAGATGACAGTGACACATACTCTGCGGAGCTGTTTACGGGATCTACCATAACGTATCCGGGAACTCCGCTATCTCTATTATTGAGCCACTTGAAGAAATCAACGTATTCAAGATTAGCTACCTTTTGAGGTGCTCCTTTGTAGTTTATCTGTGAATAGCTCGTACCAACCTGATACTGAGAAACCACCTCAGAAAGCGCTCCAAGCTTTCTGTCTCCAAGGATTCTCGCCGATTCGGAGTCCATAAGCGCGATGTTTGTAACCAGTCCTGTTTCTGGCATATCCTCCTCAAACACAGCCTCCTTGACCTCGATTATCTGCGAATACTTGGAAGCATTGAAAAAGGTTGAGGAAATAAGATTACCAACGATCAAAACAACTATCGGTACTGCCAACGCCACTAAAAATATCTTTATGCCGCCACCCTTTAGCGTTTCCTTGTTTACCTTGAAATTTATCATTCTCTTTATGCCAAGTAAAATGTATATTGCCGTAAACGCAACTATGATCATCGCAAGGAATATCCAAAATTCCTGATTATATACGTTTATTGCGGGAAGCCAAACGTAAAAGCCCACCGCGGCTATAATAAGCGTTATTATAGCGGACAACAAAATTCTAACTGTTTTTTTCATATCGTTCTCCTATAGATTTAATTATGTATCGTATCATCAAAATCAAACACGCATCTTCCGTCCGACAGTTTAAGATGAGCGTCAAAGCTCTTTCCCTGCTTTGATATAAATCCCCGTATTTTAGAGGTGCGTCCATTCTCAAGCAAAAGCTTAACATTTGATATAGATATAGCCCTTCCGCAAATAAACGAGCCTACTCTAAATCCACAGCCCTTCTTATATCCCATACATCCGTATCCGTATTTTCCACGTTTGACCTGATCTCCGCATAATGGACATACGCCAACTACGTCACCGAAAAAGCCTGTGTCGGTATCATCCTCGATCGCTGCTTCTCTAAGCTCAAAATACTGCCTTATCTCATTCTTTGCCATCTCAACACTGTCACAAACAGCCATCTCGTTTTTAAAGACCCTCTTGAGAGCCTTGCCCATTTCCGATGTCTTGAACTTGTCCATATTGATATTGAGCCTTGAGAGCGACTCTATCATATATATTCCATCGGGAAGTATAGTATATACATCCTTTTTAAGCTGTATGTATCCGCTCTTCCTCGCGTTGTCGATAATTCCGGTACGGGTTGCCTCAGTACCAAGCTCAACGCCCTCAAGCATAGCGCGGTATTCCTCTGCATCATCAGCGCCCATCGTATCATCAACAGCCGCCTTTTCCTCTCTGAACGGATTTTTTAAATAGTTATTAAGGGTCTCTATGGTATAGTGCTTGGGCGGTGTTGTCTCTTTTTCAAGTGGCTTGAAATCGATACACACGTTATCTCCCTTTTGCAGGTCGGGCAATATCTTATCCTTTTGAGTACTGTCGTCGTACTTTGTCCAGCCCTTCTCTTTTATGGTAAGTCCCTTAAGCACAAAATCCTCAAGACTTCCAACGCTTACTATCATCTCAACACGCTCAACAACACAGTCCTCAGCGCAAAATACCGCCACAAATCTGCGAAAAACGGTCGAATACACCTGCATCTCCGTTTCACTTAAGCGATTCTTATCCGGAATCTTATAAGTTGGCGTAATAGCTGAATGCGATTCTATCTTGCTGTCGTCAAATATAGTTTTTTTATCCTTGAACGCTACCGGATATCCGAGCTTTTGACAATTCTCCAGTATCTTTTTTACCTTGCCCTTTTCCGCGGTTGCGAGATACTCTGAGTTTGTACGAGGATAGGTGAGATATCCTTCCTCGTAAAGCTTTTGAACTATCTCAAGGCTTTGCGCCATTGACATCTTATACTTTTTGCCAAGAACATTCTGAAGCTTAGAAAGTGAATATAGCTTTCCACAGGACAATGTGTCCTTTTTTCTCTTTAACGACGTGACCGTCGCTTCGCAGGCGTTATATTCCCTACATTTTGCCTCTGCTGCTCCATATTGATCGGCGGTAAATCTCAGCTTGCTTTGAAGCTCGACAGTCTGACCATTAGTCTCCGCCTTACTCGCAATAGAATAATACTTTTCGGGAACAAAATTTTTTATAGCCATATCTCTGTCATATATTGCTTTTACAATAGGTACGATGACACGTCCCACGCGCAAAAGAGTTCCCGTTCGCAAGGTAGCGTATCTTGTGAGATTTACGCCATAAAGCCAATCGATATAAGTTCTCGCATATCCCTCGTTAGCAAGATTGTCGTATTCAGCGTCGTCTTTCATATCATTGAAGGACGCAAGAACTGTCTCCTTAGTCTGATCAGGCAACCATAAACGCTTTACTGTTTTTGGTGTCTTTAAAGCGTGCGCTATGCAGTTTCGAACTATTATCTCGCCCTCGCGGTCTGCGTCTCCTGCGTTTACTATCACGTCAACGTCGTCTCTGTTACAAAGCGTCTCTATGATCTTAAATTGTTTAAGAATCCCACTATCAACTTCTCCGCCTTTTTCCTTGCGCAGCTCATAATCAAAGCTGTTTGGAAGACACGGCAGATTTTCCATTGTCCACCCCGTCTTACCGTCGGATCTTGGATTATAATGCTCTATATCCGCAAGCGAGAATAAATGGCCAAAAGCCCAGCTAATGAGACAATCCTTGCCCTCAAGATAACCGTCTCTACGCTTAAAATCGCCTATGCCGGCCGCTATATTTCTACCAAGACTGGGCTTCTCGGCGATAATAAGTACCATCTTACCTCCATATTCGAACAAAGCCTTCGGTACATTGACCGAAGGCTTTATGTTGATTGTGTAATTTAAATTAGAGATACTTCTTAACAGTATCGCTTGCTTCCTCCGCGGGAATAGAAGAAGTCATCGTTACCTTAACATTGAGCTTTGCGGCAAGTGTGTTGATCTCTTCAACAAACACATCGAAAGCAGCGAGATCATTCTCGCAGATCTTAAGCGCAGAATCTACAAAAAGATCGGTAACGTCATGATTGCTTGCCAATATACCTGCGATAAAGCCGTACAACGACTGCGCATCGGTTACGTAATATTCATTAGTATCAATAAGTCTTGCTGTATACTTTACATCATAACGGAGCTTCGTACCCTTTTCGATACAAACTACATCGCCGTGGGAGTTTTCTGATGCGGTATTTACCAAGTTGATAAGATTTTTGGTTTTACCCGTGCCTTTTACACCGATAATCAATTTTAACATTCCGGACCTCCGATAAATTTATTGCAGTTATTTACTGCTTAAATATATTATAACAAATAAAGCAGATTTTTGCAAGGGTTATTTGAAAAAAAGATAATTATTTTAATCTTTCCTCAAGCGCCTTCTTCTGATCCTCGTATCCGGGCTTTCCAAGAAGCGCAAACATATTCTTTTTGTATGCCTCAACTCCGGGCTGGTCAAAGGGATTTACGCCAAGCACGTATCCCGAAACTCCACATCCAAACTCGAAGAAATAGAGAAGATATCCAAGGGAGTGCTCACTCTTATCCTCAAGCTCGATGAGAATATTTGGAGCGTTTCCGTCGATGTGCGCAAGGATAGTTCCCTTCATAGCCATCTTATTTACGTCGTTAAGATCAACTCCCGCAAGGAAGTTAAGTCCGTCAACGTTTGCCTCATCATAAGGTATCTCAAGCCTTGAAGCAGGCTGCTTAACCGTAACGACAGTCTCGAAGAGGTTTCTCTGACCGTCCTGAAGTATCTGACCGAGAGAATGAAGATCTGTTGAGAATATTACTGATGACGGGAAAATACCCTTTCCGTCCTTACCCTCACTCTCGCCGTAAAGCTGCTTCCACCACTCGTTGAACATAGCGGCATAAGGCTCGTAGCTTACCATTACCTCAAGAGCCTTACCATTTCTATACATAAGATTTCTGAGCGCTACGTACTTCATACAGGGGTTCTTTTCAATATCAGCTGTTGCCATGCAATCCTTTGCGGCATCGGATGCGCCCTTCATAAGCATATCAATATCAATACCCGCGACAGCGATAGGAAGAAGTCCTACTGCAGTGAGCACCGAGAAGCGTCCGCCAACGTTGTCGGGCACGACAAACGTCTCATAGCCTTCCTCATCGGCGAACTTTTTAAGTGTTCCCTTTGCCTTGTCGGTAGTAACGAATATTCTTTCTTTCGCACCGTCCTTGCCGTACTTCTTTTCAAGAAGCGCACGCAAAACACGGAAAGCGACAGCAGGCTCGGTAGTTGTTCCCGACTTTGAAATAACGTTTATACAAACGTCCTTACCCTCGCAAATAGAAAGAAGCTCATTAAGCGACTGAGCGCTTATATTACAACCCGAAAAATAAATATCGGGAGTGTCCTTCTTAAGATTATTATAAAGAGGTGACTTAATAAATTCAATGACAGCGCGTGCGCCAAGATAAGAGCCGCCGATACCAATAACAACGAATACGTCACAGCTTTTCTTTATTCTTTCGCTTGCTTTTTTGATCCTCTCAAATTCCTCTTTGTCGTAGTCATTGGGAAGCGTAGTCCAGCCGAGAAACGCATTTCCCGCACCTGTTCCCTCGAGAAGCTTGTTATGAGCATCTGTGATCTCGCTCTGAATAGTCTTGAGCTCTTCGTCCTTAACAAAAGATCTGATGTACTTATCATTCAATTCTAACGTCATTTTTGTCCCTCACTATCTAACTATAAAAACGTAGGATTATATTATATAACATAAATTGAATATATTTAATAATAATTTGTGATATTTTTGTAACAATTTGCGGTTGTTTTATATTATTTTCGATTTTTGATCAACAACAGCATATCAGAGCTATTTTAAAGACATTTTTGCAATAACTCTTATGAAAATATCCAGCACATCCATACGCTCTACGCTTTTATTTGCAATAACTCTCGCGCATCCGAGCTCCTCATTATTTATGCGATAAGTCACTTTACCGACTTGTTGGCCTCTCTCGACAGGTGCATTCAAGCTTTGCGTGATCTCACATACTTTTTCTACTTGACCTACGCTTGATTTCGGTATAACGGCGACAAAAGACTCTTTAAGCGTTGAACACCTACTCTCCACTCCGTTTATGACATTCACCGCTTCACTCTCGCACTCAGCGTCACGATATATCGCATAATTTGAGAATCCGTAATTCAATAGCGACACCGCCGCCGCGTTTCTCGTATCTCGGCTTGGCGATGCCATTATAACGGCAATAAGTGTCATTCCGTCACGTTCCGCAGTTGCGGTAATGCAAAAGCCTGCCTTTGACGTAGACCCTGTTTTCAGCCCAGTAGCGCCTTTATAGAACCTTATAAGCCTATTTGTGTTCGTCAACCCGAACTCACCGTTTCTAACCGTATCCATCCATATGCTGCTGTATTCCGTTATTTTAGGATGTTTGATCAACTCACGCGACATTATAGCAATATCCATAGCTGACGTAACGTGATTTTGAGTCGTGTCGTCAAGACCGTTCGTATTCTCAAAATTTGTATTCTTCATTCCAAGCTCTGCAGCTTTTTTATTCATCATCTCCACAAATGCTTCCTCTGTACCAGCAACGTACTCCGCAAGTGTAACGGCGGCGTCATTAGCCGAAGCAATGACTACACTTTTCAAGAGCTCCTCAACTGACATCTGCTCGCCCGGCTCTAAATATATTTGAGAGCCTCCCATCGAACAAGCGTGCTCGCTTGCGGACACCATATCCGTCAGCGATATTTTTTTGCTCTCAATGGCTTCCATTATCAAAAGTAACGTCATAACCTTTGTAACCGATGCGGGCGGCAACGCTTCATTTTCATTATTTGCATACAATATCTTTCCAGTTTGTGCTTCCATCAGTACAGCAGACTTGCAATCGAGGTTTAGGCTTGGATATACCTGTTGCTCCGCACCGCTTGCGTAAATCCCTAATACACAACCGACAATCGCAATTGATATGATAATAGCAATCATCTTTGTACGTCTCGCTTTTATCCGTTTAGCTTGCATAATGCTCCTCCAGTAAGTTTTTTAAGATAATATATGCAAAAAAGCAGACGGATAAAACCGTCTGCTTTTATTATGCGGATCAAACGTCTCGTCTGCCCTCAATAGCTCTGCCAAGTGTTACCACATCGGCATATTCGAGATCAGAACCTACGGGAATACCGTAAGCAAGTCTTGTGACCTTTACTCCGAGTGGCTTCAGATACTTAGAGATATACATTGCCGTAACCTCACCGTCCTGTGTGGGATTAGTCGCAACGATGACCTCGCTAACATCTCCGTTTCCAACACGCTCGATAAGCTCCTTGATACGTATCTTATCGGGAGTGATCCCATTAACGGGAGATATAGCTCCATGAAGAACATGATATACGCCCTTGTACTCTCTGACCTTCTCTATCGACATAAGAGCCTTAACGTCCTCAACAACGCAAATCACACTGGTGTCTCTTGAAAGGTCTGAGCATACGTAGCACTCGTCCTTGTCGGTAAGATTTCCGCACACAGGACATCTATGTATCATTCTTTTCGCATCGATAATAGCCTGAGCAAACTCCTCAGCGGAGTCATCATCAAGCTCGATAAGCGAAAATGCCATTCTCATAGCGCTCTTTCGACCTACGCCTTGAAGCTTTGAAAATTGCTCCGAGAGTCTTTGAAGCGACTCAATATAATCCGTCATATCAGAACATTCCAGGGAAGCCTACGCTACCCGTTATCTTTGACATTTCGGCGTTATTGGTATCGTCAACTCTCTTTATAGCCTCATTGACAGCCGCGACGAGAATATCGGAAAGTGTTTCAATATCATCAGGATCTACTATTTCGGGCTGGATATCGATTGACAGTATCTCTTTCTTTCCGTTTATCTTGACACCTACGACACCGCCACCCGCGGAAATATCATACTCGCGCGCGTCAAGCTCCTCCTGAAGCGCAGCCATATCCTCCTGCATTTTCTGTGCCTGTTTTATCATCGCGTTCATATTCTGAGGGCCGCCGCCCATTCCCTTCGGGATATTTGCTCTCATAATTTTATCTCCTTAATTTTAAATAATCATATCTTCAAATTCGTCAAGCTCCTCGCCGTCCTCAAGAATACCGAAAACAAGCTTGTCCCGTGTGATATCATTCTTGAGCTCAAGTCGTATAGCAGCGAGTATTGCGTCCTCAACACTCGCGCTATCTACCATATCCTTTACAAATGAGTTGGGATACTTAACGTATATTTTTCCGCTACCGTCAGAAAACGCTCTTGCCATATTTAGAAATGGAAGCAACGACATATCTCCTGCCGCTGCTTTCTCGGCAATTTCATTCCATCCTCTAAGGACCTTGAGTGAAGGCATCTCGTCAACGCTATGTTGCTCGGGTATGCTTTGCGATGTATCACTTGGCGTTTGCTCTGCCTTTGTCTCAGAGGTGCTTATACTATCTCTTGTGGAGACTTTATCATAAGCGCCTGACGCCAATGCGTTTTCAAGCTTTGATATTCTTGACATAAGCGCGTCTACCGATGTATCGAGCGCTGCGTCGCTTATTCTTATAAGCGCCATCTCGGCAACGATCCTCTTAGCGCCGCCGGATCTCTTCATCACGTGATAGGCTTCGTCTATTACCTTACAATGCCATAGCAAGGTTTCCTTGGTGAACAAAGAGCAAGTGCTCTTGAGCTGCTCACTCTCATTATCGGTCAGATCAAGATACCGTTGCGCGGTGGCGGTGGTCTTCATCACGAGCATATCTCTATAATATGCCGCAAGATCCTGCCAAAATACTGTTATATCCTTTGATGAGCTTATTACATCGTTTACGGTTGCGAATATTGCGTCATAATTGCCTTTTGCTATTGCTCTGACCGTGTTTTCTATACTGTCCCTATCACCTGCTCCAAGTGTCTCATTAACTACAGCAAGGTCCACTTTTGCGCGTGTCCCCGCGCAAAGCTCAAGCAAGCTTATAGCATCTCTCATTCCTCCCTGCGCTATCTTGGCGATCACTCGCAGAGCGTCTCGTTCATACTCAATACCCTCATTATCCGCAATATACGCAAGTCTATCCATAAGAACTTCTGTTGATATTCTGCGAAAATCAAATCTCTGACAGCGTGATATTATAGTTGCGGGAAGCTTATGAAGCTCCGTTGTCGCAAGGACGAACACAACATGTGAGGGCGGCTCTTCAAGTGTTTTCAGCAAAGCATTGAACGCACTTCCGCTGAGCATATGGACCTCGTCAACGATATAAACGCGATACTTAAGAGCCGTAGGCATATAAACGACCTCGTCTCTGATATCTCTAATATCGTCAACGCCGTTATTTGAAGCGGCGTCCATCTCAAGCACGTCAGTTGCTGCCCCACTGTCTATCGCAAGGCATGAGGCACATTTATTACACGGACTACCGTTCACGGGAGATTCACAGTTGACAGCCTTGGCGAGTATCTTTGCGCAGGTCGTCTTTCCCGTTCCGCGTGAGCCGCAAAACAAATACGCGTGTGAGAACTTATTGTTTAGGGTTTCGTATTTAAGAATTGAGGTGATATGCTCCTGCCCGCACACGTCATCAAATGTCTGCGGACGCCATTTTCTGTATAATGCCTGATGCATAGCGCTCTCCTCTCTTGATACTTAATAGAAACAGGCTGTATAATAAGACCATACACCTAAAGATCGAACATTGCCGCCACGCGTACACCGCACCTCCTGCTCCGAGCAGGCTACCTCGCGGCACATCAAGTAAACTGCTTAATGCTGCTTGGTTCCCCACCTGACATGGTTCACAGCCCTCAATTGCGCAAGACCCACTCCTCAACGCAGCAGGAACGGCACAGACCGCTTTGGGTCAGCCCTCAAAAAAGGAATACACCCCTGCTGTAGCGGATTTCAGGTACAGGGCTCCGCTAATTCCCCGGCTTGTATGGCCTTATTATACAGCCTGCTATTTCGGACTTTTGTCCAAAATCCAGTTACCCATATATTATAGCAGATTATCATTGGATTTTCAAGTACATTTTAAAATTTTTATCATCTTTTTGCCCAAAAGAGTACGGGACCGACACATCCGCATCGATCCCGTAAGCCCTCACCATTCAATAAGGTAACGGATTGTTATATGGGGTATAATCGTTTAGGGTATTTGGCATATCATCCTTTCCCTTTCCCCACTTGCCTCCCTCGGTACTATCGAGATACGGCTGTCCGTCAGATGAGTCAAAAATATTGTCGCATCTGTTTATATCGTAGGTGAATTCAATTTTCTTCTTGCATTTCGGCTTATTCATAACGTCTCCTTTTGATCAACTGTCTCTGTAAGCATCCCTCATAGACGGAACGAACGCCTACACAGAAAATTTGATAACGGAAGACCTGCCTGAAAGTCAAGACGATGTTGCGTAAGGTGTTTACCCTCGCGATATTAAGTATGTACGAAATTATCGATATGTATTCGTAAAGCTCAACGGTAAATTATGACAAAATATATTTTGCTTTAACCGCAGACGATACATCAAAATACATCTTCAGGAACGAACCAACGAACAGGAGCGCGCCGACAATATCAATAAATGTCATAACACCCATATCCTTAACAAGAAGTATATAGCAAATATTCGTAGCAACATATATTATCAAAGCGATTACGCAAAGAATAATGTTCTTGTTCAACTCTGCCTTGATAGATTTATCAAGCTGAGCTCCTCGCGTACTCTCCCCTTGAATGGACATATGTCCGCAATACTCCGATATAACCTTTTTGATAACGACAAGCACGTAAACAAATACAACCGCAAAAGCAATTACGTTTGCAATAGACGCGACCGTCATCATATTATACGCATTAAGAGCATCCATACTTCTATATATAGCGCTGTAATAAAATTCATCAAAGAATTTGTATTCAAATACACTCGCTAAGATCGATGTAATTAAATACACCACACAAAGCAGTATACCGATAACTCTATTTATTTGAAATGTCTTGCTTACACTGTTTTTTAATTCTTGTCTTTGTGACGAGCCGACCGCATTACGCGCGCCTATTCTCTTTCCTATAACCGCGAAGAAGCCGAGAAGAACAACGGCAGATAAGACATCGGGAATAACATTGATGTATTCGAGCCTGAAGTCAAAGCACAGCACGCATGCCACCATAAGCATCAAAAGAGCTGTCGTCACATTGCGTATAATGAATATACCGTCTCTTGGAAGTACGTTATCAACATATGCACTGTCGATAGCGGCTACAAGTGTTTGGTCCTTACTTATCTTTATAAAGTATGCCAATATGCGGCATAACCAAACGATACCAAAGATGAATGTTGGAATAAACGCCAAAAAACGAATAGTTCCGATAAATTGATAAAGATTTTGTGTCGTATTACCGTAGTAATATTCGGGAGAAGTCAAATTTGAAAGCTCAGGAACAAATGACATAAATGCCTTAAATCCAAGGAACAGCACAGTAAGCCTTTTCATCTTATCCGTCTTGTTTTTTGAATAAGCGCGCTTACTTGAGATTATCGAGTTGTTTTCATATAAGAAGCCTATCTCGGAAAGACCCTTGAAGAGCTTAAGAAAAGCCGGAATAACAAATACAAACTCAAGTACTCCAAAAACAAACGCCCACAAAAGAATAGATGAGTTTCTCTCACTGCTCACTCCTATACCAAAAGTCCACATGAGCGCCAGCAGCTTAGCCGCATCAATGATTATAAGCTTTTTAAATGAGTCAAGCGCCTCGGACAGCGTTTCGTTGATATCCGCAAGCTTAACTAATGACAGGCAAAGAAGTATGTAACCAATGAAGTCAGGAAGAAAGTCGATAATATTAATGTTTGGATTGAACAGAAAGACAAGAGACAACCCAATAGCCTTAAAATTCACATATCTTTTTGACTTATGCATATTTCCCTCCTATTTCTTTTTTCTTTTATTATATCTTTTAAGGTCACGCTCTCTTTTTATTCTCTCACGCTCCGCATCCGCCTCGGCGCGTCTTCTTTCCATCTCGTCTCTATATTTGTTCACGATGGCAAAACGAGACGGCTTACGTACCATTTCAACATCACCCGAATCGCATATCTGCGCATAGCAACGGAATATAAGCAAAAGATTGAGCAAGGAAAGCAGCAACAATAGTATGATCGCTATGATATTAAGATTTTGTGTGATCTCAAACGGAAGCTTTGCCACGAGCTGAAGCGCAAAAAGTATGCAAAAGAACGCTATATTACGAGTTGCGGCAAAGAATATCTTATCCGTTTCAGTTTCCTTAGCTATTGCTCTTATAGGAATCAACAGGCAGACGTTAAATGCGAAATTTATTATCGTATCCGCCCAAAGCACAACGTTTACGGCAGCTCCCATAAGCTGTATTCCAAGTATATCCACGACCGCATCGAAGCCATAAAACAAAATACTGACGCAAAGAGCCGCTACAAGCAGATCGAATGCCTTATTGTATCTTCTCAGCTTGAGTGCCGAGACGAGCATAACAGCGCATCCCAAAACTCTCACTATCGACATAAAGCCAAGAAAAATTATAGCTCCTATAAAATAACCGATAAATAAAATTCCAAATCCCATTTTTGAAATCCTTTGTTACTGCTGATTTTGTGGTGCTCCGCAGCACTTTTTATACTTTTTGCCCGAACCGCAAGGACACAGGTCGTTCCTGCCGACGTTATCCGCCGCTTTTTTTACCACAGATACTCTCTTTGGCTTTTCGCCGTTCGCTCCCTCAAAGCCCTCACTAAGCGGCTTTGCTATTTGAACTCTCTTTACCTCGGGTGTCTTTACCGTAACGGACAGTATCATTCTTGAGGTACGTTCACGTATTTCAGCAACCATCGCGTCAAACATATCCGCGCCCTGCAATCTATACTCGTTCACTGGATCTCTCTGAGCGTAGGACTGAAGTCTGATGCTTCCCTTGAGGTCATCCATCATATCAATGTGCTCCATCCAGCTCTTATCAACGTTCTGTAAGAGCACTGCTCTCTGTATCTCCTCGAAGCGCTCCGCACCGACAAGCCCCTGCTTTTCTTCGTAGAGCTTAATTGCCCTATCGCTGAGAAGCTCGATGACATCCTCCTTCTTGAGTGACTTAAGCTCATCCTCGTTATAATCAAAGTCATCGGGGGTGGTGAGAAGTCCCTTATAGGTCTCGCGAAGACCAATGATATCCCATACCTCAGACTCATCGCCCTGCATAAAGGTATCGACCGTCTCCTCGACCGTTGCGAGTATCATCTTCTTTATTGTGTCGCTTATATCCTCACCGTTAAGAACGTCATTTCTCTGCTTATAGATGATATTTCTTTGCTGATTCATTACATCGTCATAGGTAAGGACATACTTACGGCGCTTGAAGTTTTGCTCCTCAATGTTCTTTTGCGCACGCTCAATAGTTCCCGAAAGTATTTTCGCGTCAATAGGCATATCCTCGGGAAGTCCCATACGTTCAACAACACCAAGCATTCTCTCTGAGCCAAAGAGACGCATAAGATCGTCCTCAAGAGAGAGGAAGAATCTCGACTCACCCGGGTCTCCCTGACGTCCCGAACGACCTCTGAGCTGATTGTCGATTCGTCTGCTCTCGTGTCTTTCAGTACCGAGAATAAACAAGCCGCCCGCTTCTCTTACCTTTTGCGCCTCGGGAGCTATCTCAGCTTTGTATTTCTCGTGAAGCTCTCGGAATATCTCTCTTGCGTTCTTGACATCTTCGTTGTCTATCGTCACAGTACCCGTTGCCATAGCTATAAGCTCCTCGGGTATCTCCATCTTGCGCATTTCGTTCTTCGCCATATGCTCGGGATTGCCTCCAAGCATAATGTCAGTACCACGTCCCGCCATATTTGTAGAGATAATAACAACGCCAAGCTTACCTGCCTGTGCGACTATCTCAGCTTCCTTGTCGTGATATTTTGCGTTAAGAACGGTATGCTTTATTCCCTCACGCTTAAGTCTGCGTGAAAGCTCCTCGGACTTATCGATAGACACAGTACCGACAAGCACGGGCTGTCCCTTTTCGTGACACTCTATTATCTGCTCAATAACCGCATTGTACTTTGCGTTTACTGTTTTGTAAACTATATCGTGATGGTCAACTCTTATCATAGGCTTGTTCGTGGGTATCTCGACCACGTCAAGGCTATAGATATCACGGAACTCAAGCTCCTCGGTCAGCGCAGTACCCGTCATACCGGATATTTTTGAGTACATTCTGAAATAGTTCTGGAAGGTAATGGTCGCAAGCGTCTTATTCTCCTTTTCGATCTTGACGCCTTCCTTTGCTTCAATTGCCTGATGAAGTCCGTTGGAATATCTTCTGCCCGGCATAAGACGGCCTGTAAAGGTATCAACGATCATAACGCCATGCTCGTTGACCACGTAGTCAACGTCACGCTTCATAATACCTCTTGCTCGAATTGCCTGATTAACGTGGTGAGCTATCTCAGAGTTCTCAGCGTCAGAAAGATTTTCTATACCGAAAAATCTTTCTGCTTTAGCCGCACCCGAAGGGGTGAGAATAGCGTTGTTCGCCTTTTCGTCTACAATATAGTCGGCATCGACCTCATCATAGCTCTCCTTGTTGTCCATCTCCTTGATAACGTACTTTTTGAGAGTTTTTGCAAGCGCGTCGGCTCTATCGTACATATCGGTAGACTTCTCGCCCGCGCCCGATATGATAAGAGGAGTTCTCGCTTCATCTATGAGTATGGAGTCGACCTCGTCGACGATAGCGAAGTTATGACCTCTTTGTACCATTCTATCCTTATATACGACCATATTGTCACGCAGATAGTCAAAGCCAAACTCGTTATTCGTTCCATATGTGATATCAGCAAGATACGCCTGCTTCTTTTCGTCGGGAGAGATACCGTGAACGACAAGACCTGTCTTAAGTCCCATAAATTCATATACTCGTCCCATTTCCTCACTGTCACGGCGCGCAAGATAGTCGTTGACCGTAACAACGTGAACGCCCTTACCTGAAAGCGCGTTCAAATATGCGGGCATAGTTGCGACGAGAGTTTTTCCCTCACCGGTCTTCATCTCAGCAATTCTACCTTGATGAAGGATAATACCGCCAATTATCTGCACTCGGAACGGACGCTTGCCAAGTATTCTTTCATCCGCCTCTCGGATAGCGGCAAAAGCGTCGGGGAGAATATCATCGAGTGTTTCTCCCTCAGCAAGACGCTCCTTCAAAACAGCCGTAGTTCCCGCAAGTTCATCGTTAGACATAGCTGCGTATTTGGGAGCGAGGCTCTCGATATAATCGACCGCCTTTTCAAGCTTTTTGAGCTGACGCTCACTGTAAGTTCCAAAAATTTTATCTACAAGTCCCATAGTGACCTCCAACAAACATATATTCATTTTATTATACTACATTTTTATATTATTTTCAATAGTATTAACGCACAAGAAGACACGTTCTTTGTAAATTTTTTTCTTTGCACTTGAAAAATATATAAAAACATAATATAATATACTCATAAAACTAAAAGGAAATTTGTTATGTACAAAATAAACATAGTCTTACACGAGCCCGAAATACCGCAAAACACGGGAAATATTGCCCGTACCTGCGCCGCAACGGGCGCTTCTTTGCATATTATCCGTCCTATGGGCTTTGAAATCGACGACAGAAAGCTCAAGCGCGCGGGGCTTGACTATTGGGACAAGCTTGATATTACATATTATGAAAGCTATGAGGACTTTCTCTCAAAGCGTCCAGAGGCTGTTGGAAATACTTATTATTTTTCCACCAAAGCTCCGCAGTCATACACAGACGTCTCCTACCCCGATAACGTGTACGTTATGTTCGGCAAGGAAACTAAAGGACTCCCCGAGGATATTCTCTTTGACAATAAGGAGTATTGCGTGCGTATCCCTATGAGAGACACAATACGCTCGCTCAACCTGTCAAACTCGGTGGCTATCGCCGTATATGAGATAATACGTCAAAAGGGATTTGAGAATCTTATCGCACAAGGAAAGCTTACTACGAGAGAGTGGTGATAATATGAGCAAAAAAATACTTGTCGCTATGAGCGGCGGCGTCGACAGTGCCGTTGCCGCGTATCTTTTGAAGCATCAAGGACACGAGCTTGGCGGCATAACTATGAAAGTATGGAACGATCAAAAAGAAATAACCGATATCGATGACGGCATACCCGACGTAAACTGTATCGATGCAAAGGAAATTACCGATACTCTCGGCATACCGCATTACGTGCTCTCTTTAGGAAAAAGCTTCAGACAAAGCGTAGTTGATAAATTTATAAACGATTATATGAGTGGCGCTACCCCCAACCCTTGCGTTGAGTGTAACAAGCATATAAAATTCGGAAAGCTTTTCGATGCCGCTCTTTCTCTTGGCTACGATGCTCTCGCGACTGGTCATTACGCACGCATAGAACAAGAAGGCGGAAGATATTTTCTAAAAAAGGCAAAGGACGAGAAAAAGGATCAATCGTATTTTCTTTGGTCGATAAAAAAGGAGCTGCTTCCCAATCTTTACTTCCCTCTTGGAGATTACTCGAAGCCTGAAATAAGAGCTATTGCCGAGAAAAGCGGCTTGTCCGTCGCACACCGCTCGGACAGTCAGGATATCTGCTTTATCTCGGATGGTGATTACGCGGCATTCATAAAAAGAGAATGTGGCGCAGACTTCCCTGTCGGTTATTTTATAGATACCGACGGTAAGGTCATAGGTGAGCATTCCGGTCTTATAAATTATACTATAGGACAGCGTAAAGGACTTGGTGTGGCATTCGGCGTGCCTATGTTCGTAGGACAAAAAAACGTCTCCGACAACACTGTAATGCTTTGCACAGATGAACAGCTTTACACCGACACACTAACCGCAATGGATATCAATATTCTTACGGACGAAAGCTTTGACACCCCCGTGAGATTACAAGCCAAAATACGGTATAGACACACGCCCGCATCTGCTACGGTAAGTAAGCTTGATGGAAATAGACTTTCGGTTAAATTTGACCTTCCCCAAAGAGCTATTGCTCGTGGACAGTCGGTCGTTTTCTACGACGGTGACACAGTCGTCGGCGGTGGAATAATTGAATAATAAAAAGCCTTTCAACTGAAAGGCTTTTTATTATTATTTAAAAAATTCCAAATCGGGCGTGTAAAGTCCCGTTCGCATAATGGTGTACCACTCCTCTGTGGGATCACCGCTCATAATGCCGAGATTGTTTTTTAGCGCTGTTATGAGTATTTCGGGATTGAGGTAAACAGTGCTTGACGCGGAAAGCAGGCACTTTATTTTGAGTGTCTTATTCTCCTCGTGATAATAAGCGTCAACGCTCTTTATCATAGGAATTATATCTACCTCTTTTTCACCCGACTTGCTCTTTTTGAGCATTACCAGAGGTGATGTTGAAAGAAGCGATTTTGCCTTATCCGCAAGCTCTGCGTTAGCTCCCGCTGTCTTTATCTCAATATCGTACGACGACCACGCGATATCGGAGAAATCCTTTGTTGGGATATACGCGTCTGTGATATAAAGCTCGTCCGTAAGCTCCGCGTTAAGTCTGTTCTTGATCTCCTCGCAGGACATTTCCCTGTCTATCCTTATATCAAGATATTCACAAACGCTCTGCGCTCCAACACTGAGAGGTGTTGAAAACACAAGCTTTGCGTGGGGATTGAAGCCCTTTGTGTACCAAGCGGGGATACAAGCGCGTATTATAACTCTCATAAAAGTTCTTTGGAGATCAAGATGAGATATATACTGCAGACTTCCCGTCTTTCTGAATTTAAGTCTTACGGTAATAGGACGCTCAAGCTCGGGAAGCTCTCTGAGGCGTTTTTTTTCTGTCAGTTTGCTTTTTTCGGGCAACACGTTCTCTCACCTCCTAAGCTGTTCGCTCCGCATCCGCTGCACTTTTCGCGGCAATTGGGCGTTGTAGTCTCGCCGTACGCCTTTGCTCTTTCACGAAGGAAGAATTCCTTGGACACACCGCAGTCGATAATATCCCAAGGAAGCACCTCGTCAAGACCGAAAGCGCGGTTTGCGTAAAACGCGGGATCGACACCTGTGCGCTCAAACACAGACATCCATCTATCGTAGTCAAAGCACTCGTCCCACGAATCAAACATAAAGCCTTCTTTGCAAGCGAGAGCAAGCGCGGGGGCGAGGCGTCTGTCGCCACGTGCGAGCACCGCCTCAACACGGCTGACACGAGCGTCGTGGTGAGTATATCTTATTTTTCTATCTGTTATCTGTGAGCCAAGGTATTCCTGCTTTTCAGCAAGCATCTCCATTGTGTCCTGCGCCTCCCATTGGAAAGGCGTAAAGGGCTTAGGAATAAAGCAAGATACGCTTATAGTGACCTGCGGCTTCTTTGCCTTATTTCTTGTGGGACACTTATAATATGCGTCGATAACACCTGCGGCAAGATCGGCTATGCCCTTGAGGTCATCATACGTTTCTGTGGGAAGACCCGACATAAAGTACAGCTTGACAGTATTTTTACCAGCCTCAAACGCAACGTTGACGGCGCGCATAAGATCGTCCTCACGGACGTTTTTGTTTATAACGTCACGAAGCCTCTGCGTTCCCGCCTCGGGAGCAAACGTCAGCGACGATGAGCGTACCGATGCGATCTTTTCCATCAGTTTTTTGGTAAAGCTATCAACACGAAGCGAGGGGAGCGAAAGGCTCACCATATTATCGGTTGTCCATTCAAGAAGCAGATCGGTGAGATTTTCAAGCTGGGTATAGTCACTGATAGAAAGTGACGTGAGCGAGATCTCGTCATATCCCGTTGCCTCATAAAGGCACTTTGCCTGATCGTTGAGCACCTCGGGGGTCTTCTCTCTTACAGGGCGATATATCATTCCCGCCTGACAGAAGCGACAGCCGCGTATACATCCGCGATACACCTCAAGCATAACTCTGTCATGTACCGTTTCGATATAAGGCATTACCACCTTGTCGGGAAAATACGCTTTGTCCATATCGGTAATTATTCTCTTTTTGACCTGCTTGGGAATATCATCGTATATAGGGGTATACGCCTTTATAGTTCCGTTCTCATTATAGGTAACGTCATAAAATGACGGAACGTAAACACCCTCGATAGTTCTCGCAGCCTCGTGAAGATACTCCTGCTTTGTGTAGCTTCCCTCGTCCTTCATTTTGATATAAAGGCGGCAAAGCTCAGGGAGCAGTTCTTCTCCTTCACCTATGTCGAAAAGGTCGAAGAAGTCCGCCACAGGCTCAGCGTTATACGCGCAAGGGCCGCCACCGATAATGATCGGGAAGCTATCGTCTCTGTCCTTGGCGTAAAGCGGAATACCCGCAAGATCGAGCATATTGAGAACGTTGGTATAGCTCATCTCATATTGGAGAGTAAAGCCCACCATATCAAACTCGGTAAGCGGATCTCCACTCTCACAAGCGCAAAGAGGAAGCGCGTGCTCGCGCATCTTCTCCTGCATATCCACCCACGGATCGTATACTCGCTCACACCAAATATCCTCTTCTTTGTTGAGAACTCCGTAGAGTATTCTCAAGCCGAGGTTGGACATTCCTATCTCATAAGTATCGGGAAAACAAAACGCGAAGCGTGCTTTGACCTTTGTTTTGTCCTTTATTATTTGACCGTATTCACCGCCCGAATACCTACCGGGCTTTGTCACAGCCTTAAGTATAGTGCTTTTTTCCTTATTCATTTTTACTGCTTTCTTGTTTCATTCTTGTTTTTCTTTTCCTGCTTTTTCATTTCCCTATTGTGCCGCTTCTCAAGCTCGAAATACAGCTTATCGGTAGTAAAATAATTCTTTTTGGGGAATTTCCAAAGCATAAGTGCTGTCGCCACGGCTATTTGCGCGAGAATAAACGCAAGCATATGGAATTGATTGATTGCGCCAACTATACCTAAAGCAACAAAAAGCGTTACAAGCAAAGCGCCGCCCGCTGAAAAACCAATGGTAACAGCCTTAAGCATCTTATCCATCTTTGATCTGCGTTTTATCCACACCTCTGCCTCTGCGAGTTTGAGCTTGGACGAGCAAGAAACTATGCCGTCCAGATCCTTACGGAAGTCCGATATCTCCTTCGTCAGAAAATCATCGGAATTCATATGTATGACACTAACAGGAGTGTCTCCGAGTGTTCTTGCTTTTTTCAGCATAGTGCTGTTTATAAGAGGATCGTACGTCTCGATAGCGGAAAGTATACCCTCAGAATAAAGTCTTTCAACTATCATTTCAAATACAGGCTCAGTCTCATATTTCACACTGAGCTTTGCCGAAACACCACCATCTATAGAAACACAAAGCGTTGAACGATCATTATGGACCTCATTTTCGGGAAATACAAGTCCGTATCGCTTCATAAACTCGATATCGCCAACGATTACAACGTGCTTTTTATCAACGACCGCTTCAACACCGTTACGGGTTATGCGCTGAATATCTACGTCGTTAAACTTAAATACATCGGGTAATTGCATCTGCATTCCCGAAAGAGGTCCACCAAGCTTAGAGTAAAGCGCGTCGATACAGCCAAGCGTGAGATACGCTATGCTATTATCGTATATTGCTATTCCAACCTCTTCGGTTTTGCACTTCCTGAACATATGACGGTCTTCAAATATCATAACGTCACAGTCGTTGTATTTCCTTACCATTTCATCTCCCGCGATCGCGCTTCCGCGCTTTGCGAGCTTGAGAGTCGCAATGGCACTCGGAAAATTATTTGAATATATATAGGCTATCGGCAAAACGGCGTATATTGTTAACAAGAATACCGCGCACGCATCATATGGACCTGCGCCGAGCACTATTGTAATAATTGTAGCTATCAAGCTAACTACAAGGACAGGGATCAAAGCATAGGTTATTATTTTATCTCTGCCCTTATTCATGCCTACACACTTAAAGAAGCCTCTTGGGAAATCGATCGCCCTTATCGAGCATACGCTCTTTTGTATCGGCAATCCGCCTGCGTACATCTTAGAGGACACTCTTCCGCGGGCGCTCTCCTTTGTCAGCGTAAACATCTGAGCGTCTGTTGAGTATACGGAAAACGAACGCATTTCCGCCAATATGCGGATATACTCCGCAGCCGCCGAAAGCGTGACCGTGATCACCGCTACGGCATTAAAAGTAGACGGCAGATCATCTCCCTTAACAACAAGGATTATTGCAATTATAACGTCGTAGATAGAGGTAAGTACAACCACTACCGCAACAATGGAATCCTTGCTTGGAGACGCGGAGACCGCACGCTTAAGTCCCTGCCAAAGCTGCTTATAGCATATCGCGGCTGAAAACGCGATGAATTGCAAACCAAACAGGACATAAACCGACGGATAAAGATTATAGTCAAGCAGACCGCCAACCCTTATACCAAGCATAGGAATAAGCTCAAATACTGTTGCTATAATTGCAATAAATGCGCACCCGCAAAGTCTTGCAAGCGCAACGAAGCGCGCGTGCTTATATCTCTCATTGATGCTTCCATTCTGCTCTTTATCGGTATATTCTTCTCCCTTAAAGCCAACGGAAGCTATTTTCTCCTCAGTTATCGCTCCTTGCTCGTAGCGCAGATAGTCTTCGATCTTTTCGTCACCGATGGTTTTATCGAGCTCGTCCTTTTCGCAGAACTGCATCATAAGATTTATGGTCGAATAATCAAGCTCCTCATCTCTGAGGTCCTCAGAAAGCTCCTGATCGTCTGTGTCCGCGGACTGCGGCTCTTCAATGATATCATCAGGCTTCTCGGTAACGTCTACATCCGCTGTGCTTGCTTCAACGGTAGTCTCAGCTCTTTCAGACGAGAAATCAACACCTATCTTTCTCATAGAAGCAATAAATGTCTCCTTTACTTCTTCAGGAGCAGTCTCCTCTTCGGATTCAATAGGAGCATCAATTTCGGGGATCTCCGTAAGCGATGGCTCATCAAACGCCTCAAACTCGTCTATATCCTCAACACTCAAAAGCTCATCCGCCTCTATAGACTCTTCTTCGGAGATGTCATCTTCAAGCTCGGGTTGTTTATCGACATGAGTATCGCCAAACAATGGCTCATTGGTGTCTATTACAAGCACATCATACTCGCTGCCATTCTCATCTGCCGATATAAGTCCCTCTTCTTGACTCTCGGCATGATCGTCATCAAACATAAACGATCTATCCCCATATACATCTGTATCCTCGAACCAAACGGGATCTTGTTGTTCGGATTCACTATCTTCATTTGAGAGCTCCTCCATAGACTCGTCTTTAGTCGGTACGAGTGTGAAATCATCAAAAATAAACGTTTCGTTTCCGAGCAATGAGATATCGTCACTTCTAATGGGCTCATCGTCAATATCAAACGGAACATCGTCTGCTTTAGGCTCAACTGACAACTCCGTCTCTGCCGACTCCTCAAGTCCTATGGCATTTTCGTCTATATCCTCTTCGGACTCTTCAAGCTCTATAACGTTTTCGACCGTATCCTCTTCAGACTCCTCAAGCTCTACGATATTTTCCGCTATATTCTCTTCAAAATTTTCTGATGTTATAGCGTCGTCAACAGCCTCTTCTTCCGTTTTTTCAAGTGTCTGCTCTTGTATAGGCTCTTCCTCTTTCATGTTCTCAACATCGTTAAGAAAATCACTGTCTATTGCGTATTCTCCAATAGCGCTGTCCTCTTCACTCGAGGACGCAGTTTCTTCGTTGAAATATCTCGATCTGAGCTGCTCCTTGAGCGCATCATCGGTCAGCTCGCTATCAGCACCTTGCGGGGCTTGTTGCGGCGAGCTTTCCTGCTGTGTATAAACAGAGCTTTTAAGCATTCTGAGCATATCGTCAATATTATGTTCGTTGCTCATATGTATCTCCTTCGTAAGAAATAATTGATCAAAGAGTTCTATGCTGTCTCGCGACCTCAGCAAGTATAACAGCCGCAGCGGTCGATACGTTAAAGGAATTTACGTGTCCGTACATTGGAATAGACGTTATATAATCAGACTTTTCCTTGATAAGACGGGATACACCGTCTCCCTCGCTGCCAAGAACTATTGCGCAAGCGCACTTAAAATCAGTATTATAATATGCGTCTCCGCCTGCTTCTGCCGCAAATATCCAAACACCCTTATCTCTCAACTGGTCAATAGTTGACGCAAGATTTGTAACCTTTGCTATTGCGAGATGCTCGATAGCTCCGCACGACGAGCGTGTAACAACAGGGGTAAGACCAACTGCCCGTCTCTTGGGAATGATAAGTCCGTGTGCTCCCACACCCTCGGCGCATCTTATAAGCGCACCGAGATTATGAGGATCGGTAATACCGTCGGCAATAACGATAAAGGGCTTCTCTCCTCTTTCCTCAGCTATCTTCAATATATCCTCAACCGAGCAATATTCCTTTTCAGCCGCCATCGCAACTATTCCCTGATGAGTAGCAAACCCCGTCATTTTATCAAGCTTTGCTTTTTCTACCTCTACCATAGGAATGTGTCTTGAAACAGCCTCGGCGACAAGTACCACAATAGATCCCTCACGTTCGCCTTTTTGAACGAATATCTTATCAATCGCACGTCCCGATTTCAAAAGCTCACGCACGGCATTTCTGCCAATAACAAGGCCTTCATTCATTTCAGTCGCGGGCGTATTATCCTTTCTTTGATCGTCTCTTTTTCGATTTTGTGAAGGATGCCCATTGTTTCTTGTGTTTTTATAGCTCTTTTTTTCCATTTCAATCTCCAAAATATATAAACATACATTTTATATTATAGCATAAAAAAGCTTTTTTGTATATATTATTTTAAAATATTATACAAAAAAACTGCTGATCTACAAGAAATCAGCAGTTTTAATATGTTTAAAATCAGATCAACCCATGGAAGAATAGTTAGGAGCTTCCTTGGTAATGTTGATATCGTGAGGATGAGACTCACGGAGACCTGCGCCTGTTATACGTACAAACTGTCCGTTCTCTCTAAGCGCATCAATGGTTGCTGCTCCGCAATAACCCATTCCTGAACGGAGACCGCCCATAAGCTGGTATATAGTATCCGCAAGAGCGCCCTTGAAGGGTACACGTCCCTCAACTCCCTCGGGAACGAGCTTCTTGTTGTTCTCCTGGAAGTATCTGTCCTTAGAACCACTCTCCATAGCCGCGATCGAACCCATTCCGCGGTATACCTTAAAGCGTCTGCCCTGATAGAGCTCCTCGCTTCCGGGGCTTTCCTCACAGCCTGCGAACATAGAACCGATCATAACGGTGCTTGCGCCTGCCGCAATTGCCTTAACTATATCTCCGCTGTACTTAAGTCCACCGTCAGCAATAACGGGAATGTTATACTTGTCCGCAACCTCAGCAGCGTCGCAAATAGCCGTTACCTGAGGAACTCCGATACCTGCAACGACACGGGTCGTGCAGATAGATCCAGGGCCTATGCCTACCTTGATGGCATCAGCACCAGCTGTGATGAGGTCGTACGCAGCCGCACCAGTCGCGATATTACCCGCGATAAGCTGGCACTCGGGATATGCGTTCTTTACCTCATAGACCTTGTTCATAATGCCCTGAGAATGTCCGTGAGCGGAATCGAGAACGAGGAAGTCCGCGCCTGCCGCAAGGAGCTGACCCGCTCTGTCAACACAATCCCTTGTAACTCCGATTGCCGCGCCGCAGATAAGTCTGCCGCACTCGTCCTTTGCGGAGTTGGGGTATTTGCTTGCCTTTTCAATATCCTTAATGGTGATAAGTCCCTTGAGAACGTTATTCTTGTCAACCAAAGGAAGCTTTTCTATCTTGTGTCTGCGAAGGATCTCCTGCGCCTCGGCAAGTGTAGTTCCCTCAGGTGCGAGAACAAGATTCTCCTTTGTCATAACGTCTGCGATTTTGACATTGAAGTCAACCATAAAGCGCATATCGCGGTTGGTAATGATACCGATAACACGCTTATTATCGTCACATATCGGAACACCCGATATTTTGAACTTGCGCATAAGCTGCTCTGCCTCGTAAACATAATTTTCAGCACCGAGGAATATGGGGTTAGTGATAACGCCGTTTTCGCTTCTCTTTACTCTGTCAACATGATCAGCCTGAGCTTCAATAGACATATTCTTGTGAATAGTGCCTGCTCCGCCCTCACGAGCAATAGCGATTGCAAGACCTGACTCGGTAACGGTGTCCATTGCCGCACTCATTACGGGAATGTTCAACGAGATCTTGTTTGTAAGTCTTGTTTTAAGAGAAACATCTGCCGGAAGAACGTCGCTTTTTGCGGGAATAAGAAGCACGTCGTCAAAGGTCAGACCTTCCTTGATAAATTTTTTGCTGTAATCCATAAAACCTCCCTGCCGTGACCACACAGCCTATTTATAATATTAGAAAATATTATATCAAATTATTCGACTGTTGTCAACGGTTTTTTTGAGTTTTTTCATTGGCAATATGTAGATTTTTGCTACTGGTTTTGCGGTAAATTCTAATACAAAATACTCAAGCATATAATCAATTACAAACTTTTACGGAGGTTTTGGAGTTTGAACAGGCTCAGAAGATTTATTCTTAACGGAATTTTGATGGCGATAGTTGCCGTTATTATGCGTGCGGTTGCCGTTGCCTTTAACGTATATATATCGAACAAAATTGGCGCTGTTGCAATGGGGCTGTTCTCTCTTATTACAACCGTCTACGGCTTTGCCATAACCTTTGCTACTTCGGGTATAAATTTAGCTACGACAAGGCTGATTGCAGGCGCGCTTGGCGACACAGCTAAGGAAAAAAGCAAAAAGATACCGCCTCAAAAGAGCTGTGAGATCAATTGTATCCTCAAAAGATGTGTATGCTATTGTATCGTTTTCGGAAGCATTGCCACCGTCGTGCTCTTTGCCTTTGCCCAAAAGATAGGTACTGATATCCTCAGAGACTCAAGAACTGTGCTCTCGCTCAAGGTGCTCGCCCTAACGCTCGTACCTATCGCAGTATCATCTGTACTTGGCGGCTACTTCTCCGCTGTTCGTCAGGTATACAAAAATGCTGTGACACAGGTACTCGGTCAAGGCGTAAAGATATACGCCTGTATCGCGTTTATCGCTCTGCTGGGTGCTAAGGACACCGAAAGTGCCTGCCTTGCCGTCGTTGCGGGTGGTGCGCTCGCGGAGCTCATCACCTTCCTTTTAGGGCTTTTTCTTTATCTCATCGGCAGACCGAGATCGGGGAGCGCACTTGAAAAAGAAAAGAAGAGAGAAATCACAAAAAGTGTTATCAGTAATTCTCTGCCACTTGCGCTCAGCGCGTATATGCGTTCTGCCCTCGTCACCATCGAGCATATACTCATACCAAGAGGACTTGAAAGAAGCGGAAGCTCACGAGACGCCTCCCTCGCGGCATACGGAACTGTCGGCAGCATGGTATTCCCACTTGTTCTCTTTCCCTCCGCTATCACCGCTTCTTTTGCGGGGTTACTCATACCAGAGGTAGCGGAAAGCGTTGCTACGGGAGACGACAGAAGGATCAAAGGAATAATCTCAACCGTGCTTGAAACCGTGCTTATATTCGCCATAGGCTGTGCGGGCGTGATCATGAGCTTTTCACTTGAGCTTGGCAAGACGGTATATCCCACCTCGGACACAGCGGGTATATACATACTTATGATAGCGCCCCTGATACCCGTTATGTATCTTGATACCGCCGTCGACTCAATGCTCAAAGGACTTGGCGAGCACGTATATACGATGTGGGTAAACATCGCCGATGCGTTTATTTCTGTTGTTTTGGTGGCTCTGCTTTTGCCTAAAATGGGTATTAACGGATATATCGTCACCGTGTATTTTACCGAGCTGCTTAATGCAACGCTGAGCATAACAAGACTGCTGACAAAAAGCCGAGTGAAGACCCACGTGCTTTTGTGGGTTGGCAGACCGTTGCTTTGCATCGTAACATCAACAAAGATAGTGCATTTTTTGATAAACAACGTCATAAGTCTCGGCGACGTGTGGTGGCATATCATCATTTCATCAGTACTATATATAGTGCTGATGATCCTCACAGGCGGCATAAAGCCGAGGGTGATAATTAAGAGTTTGAAATATATGGCGAATAAGGAATAACATAAAAGC
>JAZSNX010000142.1:0-14927 GCA_045536665.1 Eubacteriales bacterium | reverse complement strand
TCGTTCGACGGGCAAAGCAGACACTTGGGGTATCCGCTCTGAGGCAACAGCTTTGCCGCCGCTATCGCCTTGGGGTCTTTCTCGGGCTTTGAAAGATTGACTGTTATGTCAAGCTCGCCGTACTTACCCTCGTACGTCCACTTGAGGTCCTTTGAAACGCGGTACGCGCGGATATAGTCGCTCGCGCGGCACAGAGCGTAGAAATAGTCTGTTGCCTCCTCGGGGGATATGCAATAGAGCGACGCAAAGGTCCGTATGACCTCGCTCGGACGGGGTGTTATCGCGCCCATAAGCTTGGTGTCGAAGAGATCGCGGTAGACCACGGAATTGTTTTCAATAAGTCCGCTCTCATACGCATAGTCGCAAAGAGCGCCGAGTATCTCCTCAAGGGGAGCGGCGGGAGCTTCTTCGGGCGCTATATACTCTTGAACCACAAGAATTCCTATAATACTGTTTATTGAATAATTTACGTCCTCCGCCTCAATAAGCTTGTTATCAAGAGCGTAGTCGATGAGCTGTCTTACTCTCAAAGATACGTTTTGTGACACGGCAGTTCTCCTTTTAATATACTTTACCCTACAATTATATCACGATTTCTCGCATATGTCAAAGGGAATACGGATATTTATTTGCTCTTATCAAGCATTTTTTAACGCTGACAAAGCAAAAGGCGGCATTTCATTCGGAAATGCCGCCTTTTTTCTTAAAATATCTTTACAAGGTCGGAGAAGCTCTCAAGCTGAACGTCCGCCTTTTCGCTGCCGTAAGCGCTTGCGTAGGCGATAGCGAGCATATTTGCCGCGTTTGCCGCTTCAAGTCCTGCCTCCGCGTCCTCTATAACGGCGCAGACAGACGGCTCAAGTCCAACGAGCTCAGCAGCCTTAAGGAACACCTCAGGGTCGGGCTTGGAGTGGGTGATATCATTGCCGTCGGCAATAGCGTCAAAGCAGTCGGTCAAGTCGGTTCTCTCAAGTATAAATCTCGTGTTTTTGCTCGACGAGCCGACCGCGAGCGTATAGCCCATTGCCCTTAGCTTTGCGAGTGTCTCTCTTACCTCGTCGGAAACGTCGGCGGGTGTCATTGTTTTGAGATATTCGCGGTAATGCTCGTTCTTCTCGGTTGCCACCGCTATCTTTTCGTCCTCGCTAAGTTTCACCGAGGGATCAAGAGAGAGGATTATCTCAAGGCTCTCCATACGGCTGACGCCGCGAAGCCTCTCGTTATCCTTCTTTGTAAACTCGATACCCATTCTGTCCGCAAGCTTTTTCCAAGCGAGATAATGAAAATGGTCGGTGGAAAGAAGCACACCGTCAAGGTCAAAAATAAGTCCCTTTATATTTTTTGTATCCATATCGCCGTCTCCTGTCATTTGTTTTTCAGCGCCTCACACTCAGGCCCGAAGCTCACGCGCGCGTCCCATTTGCCGCAAAAGGCGTCAACGGGCGAAGCTCCAACAAATTCACTCTTGCCCTCAAGCTTCCTCATAAGCGCGTCTATTACGTTCTGCGCTGAGCTGTAGCAGTTTATATAAGTACGCACCTGCGGCACGTCCGCAAGGTGGTACGGGCTTTCAAGAGAAATAAATACCGTAGGTATGGTGTGACACAGCGTGGGGATATTCGCTCCCTGCGGATCTGACCACACTATTCTTCCAACAGGCTGGTATCTCGCTCTTATCATAGCGGAATAAACTATCAGGTCGTATTTCTCTGCCATCTCGGACACCGATGCCATATTACCCTCGGTAACGTTCTGCGGCACAAACACACTCACCTCAAAGCCCTTGTCCTCAAACGCTTTGCGAAGCCTTGCGTTAGGCGTTCCGTCATCTGCGGTATTGCCCTTGTTGTCAAGGGGGCAGAACAGCACTCTCTTAAATCTCTCGGGAGTTATGGGGAATATTCCCTTTTCCTCCTTAACCAGCGTTATCGCACGGTCTGCGCATTCGTCGCTCCACGTCTTATGCTTTGCGCTTCCGACGATGTCGAGCTTTTCAGCTTTGGGCACGAGCGTGCCGTCCTTCTGCTTTTTGTCAAGTCCGAGCGACGCTTTAAGCGCGAGGATTCTGGTGACAGCCTCGTCAAGGCGTTCCTTTGAGAACACGCCCTCTCGGTAGCCTTTCTCCATAAAGGAGATATCCTCTTCAAGATTCTTGGTAAACAAAAACATATCGCAGCCCGCGGCTATGGTGCGCGGCACAATATACTCTCTTGGCAGATGCGCGGCAAGCCCCGCCATAGCCGTAGAGTCGGTGATGATAAGTCCGTTAAAGCCAAGCTTGCCGCGGAGCAGTCCGCTTACGAGCTCGGGGCTGACAGACGCGGGGAGCATATCGCGGTCGGCGGTATCGGGGGAGAAATAGCGCGTGTAGGCAGGCTGCATAATATGCCCTACCATCACCGTCTTTGCTCCCTCCTCGATGCAAGCCGAGTAAACTCTGCCGTAGCTCTTATCCCACTCCTCGCAGGAAAGGCTGTTGACCGACGCCGAAACATGCTGATCTCTCTCGTCACAGCCGTCTCCTGGGAAATGCTTGACAGCCACGGCAACACCGTGGCTCTGAATAGCCTTTACGTACGACACACCCATTTTCTCAACCGTATCCACGTTCGAGCCAAAGGTGCGCACGTTGGTTATGGGATTGCGCCAATTGTAGTCTATATCGACAAGAGGAGCGAATGACCAATTACAGCCGACAGCCGCGCCCTCAGCACCGCAGACCTCTCCAAGCCTGCGCGCCTGCTCCACGTCACCCGTTGCGGCGACCTGCATAGGCTTAGCGAGCATAGTTCCCTCTTTTACTATTCCGTTTCCGCCCGTTTCAAGGTTTGCCGCGACAAGCAGAGGGATTTGGGAATATTTCTGCATACGTGATACAGCGCTCATACATTGCTCGGCGCTCATAACTCTATTCATAAAGCCGCCCGGACGTATCTTTTCTCCGAGATAGCGACAATACTCCTCGTCGTCGTTATACAAAACAAGGCAGAAAAGCTGACGTATCTTATCCTCGTCACTCATAAAGGAAAGCGTGTCCTCTACCCATTTTATTTGAGCGTCGTCAAGAAAAAACGGATTTGATCTGAGGTCAATGCTCATCTCTCGTACTCCTTTTGGTTCTTACTTTATCTTTACAGTTGCCTCATCCTGAATTCCGTAAGGCACGGTGATCTTCTCGCCCTTATAGATGATGGTATTCTCGGGAACTATGTATCTCGACGTTACCTCGTCGTCGGACAGGTAAACGTCTCTGAAGCCCCACATAGAAAGCATTGGGGGCTCTTCCTTTGAATAGGAATAGTTACCCGTTCTGAACAAAAGCTTATTGTTCCAATCGTCGGGCATAGTATAGACGCTCGAGCGGTGAACGTGACCGCTGAACATACAGATAACTCTTGGATCAAGCACCAACTCGTGCGCTTCGGGATTTTCTCTGTCAAAGGCAAAGTGATGCGCGCAAAGAATAACCTTTTTATCGGGATATTTAGCCATCTCTCCTCTGATAAATTCGATATTAAGAGGTGTAAAGACAGCGTCTATGTCGCAGGTAGGGTCAAGATTTGTATCAAAGGTATCGTCAACAACAAACAGATAGTCACCGATGACTACGCTGTCTCTGCGACGATATCCCGTTATCTCGTTCCATTTCTCGTGTCCGTACATCTCGTGATTTCCCGCGATAAGCACCGAATAAGGCGCTTTGAGACGGCTTGCGTACTTGTCAAGGAAGTTCTTTGTGTTACACGTTCCTGTAAGATACGAGCCGGGCACGTCACCGTGATTCCAATGGTCGAGCGAGTAGTCTCCAAGAAAGAGTATGGTCTCATACGGCTCTTTGTCATATTCATCGTTAAGATGCTTTACAAGTCTCTCCATACGCTCCGCCGTCGGCACTCCGTACCAATTGGTATGACAAAGATGTATGTCAGACGCAATGATTATTCTTGTTCTCTTCATTATTGCTTCCTTTCAAAAACAGCCTGCCCGCCACGGGCAGGCTGTGATCCGTTTAATCGTTCGTTGCGTAAACGCCCTCGTTGAGCTTCTGCACCTTGATGTCGTCCTCAAGCTCGAGCACGACTACCGTGTCGGTGGTATCCGGACACTCGGTGGGAAGCATGACCGCAAGGCGCTCCTCCTCTCTTGCCTGCTCATAGGTCTGCGAGAATTTCACAGGCTCGCCCGTAGCAAGCAGATACGCTTTCTTTATTTTTGTTTTAAGACCGATAGAGGATATCTTTGGAGTGATAACGGGATAGTTGAGAACGTGCAGATACAGCTTCTTCTCCTCCGCGTTATACGTCATATTACCCCAGCTTGCGTCATAGGGGAAAGTGGGGAAGGTGGTAGTGCCGTAAAGACTCTCGCCGTTCTTTTCCATCCACTCGCCTACCTTATCCATTATCTTTATAGACTCCTCGGGAATAACGCCGTCCGCGTCAGGTCCGATATTGAGCATAAGGTTTCCGCCCTTTGCCGCAATGTTTGAAAGCCTTGTGATGACCTCGGAGGGGTCTGCCCAATGGTTGTCGTACTCACAGTAGCCCCAAGAGGTATTGAGTGTCATGGGGGACTCCCACGCGCCATCGTAGGGGTCGTGAGGAATGCAGTTGTCCGCCATATTGCGGAAGTCACCGAGGTTGTAGCCTATACGTCCGTTGATCAGACACTCGGGCTGAAGCTCCTTTACAACGTCACGAAGCTCGCGGCAAAGCTCTACGGGCATATCGTAAGGAGTATCAAACCAGATAACTCCTATCTTACCGTAGTTTGTAAGCAACTCCTTGACCTGAGGAATACACTTGCCGTAGAAGTACTTCCTGAAATCCTTGCTCTTCTTATCGAAGTCCCAATCGTTTCCGTCTCCGTTGGGGTCTTCCCAGTCCTGCATCTGCGAGTAGTATACGCAGAAGGTCATTCCCTCCTCAGCGCAGGCATCGGCAAATTCCTTAATGATATCCTTACCGTAGGGGGTGTTCATTATGTTGTAGTCGGACACCTTTGTGTCGAAAAGACAGAAGCCGTCGTGGTGCTTGGTGGTAACTACTATATACTTCATGCCCCATTTTTTAGCTTTTCTTACATAATCCTTAGCATCAAACTTTGTGGGGCAGAATTGCTGCGCGAGCGGTCTATATTCCTCAAGCGGGATACGCATATTTCTCATTATCCACTCACAGGTACGGGGAGCTTCGACTCCCTTCCAGCTTCCCGCGAGAATGCTGTAAAGTCCCCAGTGAATGATCATTCCGAATTTAGCGTCTGTAAACCATTTCGTGTTGCTTTTCATAAATAACTCCTTATGCTTTTTTATTAACAAAACCTACTGTAATCATTATATCACGCATTCTCCGTTTTTTCAAGCAAAAGCCAAAAAAAGTGGGTTTTGTTTAATAAAAAGTCAAGTTAGTTGATTTTACATAGCCTCACGCAAGTCTTGCGTGAGGCTATGTAAAATTTTCAATTAAAGCCCCTCGGGAAGATCGGGATTCTCGGAGAAGTGCTTGAGCATAACGAGCGGCTCGGTAGCCGAGGTGTTGGTGATCTTTACACCCGCCTTTGCGGCGCTCTCGGATATAAAGAACTCATCACTCGTCAGCTCTCCGTAGCGAATAAGTGTAGGCGTGGAGATCTCCCACTTGCCCATAGTTCCCTGACCCTCGATAAGTATGATGCCGTATGCCGCGGCATCGGTAACAGTAACCGTCTGTCCGGGGTAAACGGTGAGTCTCTTCGCGGAAGCCAAAGAACAGCGGTAGCAGATCCACTCCTCGCAGCAGCCCTCGTCAGAGCGGCATACTACGGGCTTCATAAAGCGATGCTTGTGGAAGTCGGGATCGGTATTAGCTTCCCAGTCGATAACGTCCATCAGATAATCGAAGTTGCCCTTTTCCTCCTCGGGGCAATTCTTCCAAAGAAGGTCCTCGGAGACAGTGTGTCCGCCGTAAAGCACCGACTGATACATTGCGTAAACGTCGGAAGCAAACTGAGGCTCGTAGGTACAAAGGCTTGCGGGGGCGTGGAGCACTCCGGGAGGAACGTCCCAGCCTGTGTCAAGCGTTATCTTATAAGCCTGAGAAAGGTCGAGAAGCTGATTGTCGCCCTTTGTGAAGTTCATAAGGCTTTCCTTTACCTGCTCCTTGGTGGTATCAGGTGTCAGACCAAAGAATGTGAAGGGGAATTCTCCGCCGTGATTGTTAAGCTGTGAGGGGAAGAAGTACATCTCGGGCTTACTGTCCGCTCCCACTCTCTTAGCGTGCTGATCTCTGTGGTGTATGTGATGAGGAAGAGGACCCGCGTTGTCAAAGAACTTAGAGAACATAGGCCACTTGTGATATTTGTTCCAAAGCTCCTCTCCGATAAGCTCACCCTTAAGCTCGTCTACAACGTCGCGCAGAAGCATCTGCTCGCTTCCGTCCGCGGAAACGACGTAGGAAAGTCCCTCGTCGTCGGGTGTGTTAGGGCCGTTCTCCGCCCAGGTCGTGGACGCGAACCATCTCTCGTCGATACCGCCCGCGGCAGCGCCCTTGCAGTAATAATCATCGGGGTGGAGCTTTATTCTCTTACCCGGACGGCAGAATGCTCTGGGGACCCACGTGGGCTTGAGGCGAAGTATGCCCTCGCCCTCTTTCATAAGCTTTTCAGAAAGTTTCATTTTAGTTTCCTCCGAATTTTATATTTTGTTGAATTTAATATTGACATTATATTCGTGCGTGTCTCTTGCCGCAATAGGCGTCATCTTAAAGGTATCAAAGCGAGTAGTCGCGGGCTCGAGGCCTAACGCATAGTCGTCCTCTGCCATACTTTTCCACTCAAGAAGCACGGGAAGTCTTGCGGTATCATAGGTCACAGTGGCAGAAATGCCTATGGGGCTTATATACTCTGCCTTCCCCTCTCTTACCGTGTGGTAATATACGTTCTCCTCCTCTGCGGGAGTGGGCGCGGTGATACGCGCCGCCTTATACTCGTTCTCACGGGCAAGTGACGTAAGTCCCTCTCTTGTGAGATAGTCTATCTTCACTTCTCCGCCCTCTCCGAGAAAAGGCGCGCCAAAATTGCAATGATAGAGCATACAGTATTCAGCGGGAACGCCCCTTGTGTTCTCAATACGGTCGGTAACGCTTACACCGTCGGCGTATACTCTTATTTCTCTGTGAAGCACAAGGCTGTCGCAGAAAAGCCCCGTGCAGGGTACGTCTCCGCTGACGATGACACAGCCATCCTCCACCCTATACGATACACGCTCCGCCGCCGTCCAGTGAAGTGAGCCGTGAGTAAACACGCCCTCGGCGCAGTTGCTTATGCCGTCAAGACCGCAAGTGTAGAGCAGTCCGCCCTCAAAGCTCTTGGGAAAGGTGTCTCTCGTTTTAACAAGACCGTTCCTGCTTACAAACGCCACACCCGTGCCGCAAAAGCTCGCGTGAGCGATATCAAGCGCGTGCTCCTTGACGATAACGCACTCAAACGCGCCGTTGCGTACCAGATACGCCGAAAGACCTCTTGCGCGTCCGCTGTCTAAAACCATATCAAAAACGCTTATATCCTTGTATCCGTTAAAATACATATGCCCTCCTTAAAGCTCGATACGGTACATATCGAAAATATCAAGCTCTCTCGTATTAAAGGTCACCTCGCCGTTATCATAGGTAAACTCAAGCTCGGTCTCGTCGGGCAAAAGCAGCACTCTCTTTGGCGCGCTTGCCGCCTTGACAGACACCTTAAAGCTCTCGATATGGCGTCTTTCCTCATCTACGCCCATATCCAAAGCGCTTATCTGAACAGCGCCGCTATCGGCAAACGTAACCAGCTCTACCTGTTTGGGAGCTGTCGTCCTCACCGTCTGCTGGCACTCGGGCATATACTCACGAAGTATGCGCATTGTCACCTCTCTGTGGTGATAGCTTTCGTCGCCCTCGATCGGCAGAGCCGACCAGATGACCGTTCCCTTACCGTACCGCTTTCTTATTACCGAGGGATACTCGGTGAGTATGCCGGGAGGATTTGAGTGGATGGACGCGAAGCAAATATTGTCGCCCGCCTCACCGTAGGGCAGATTGAGATACGCGAGCACCTCAGCCTCGCCGCCTATCTTGACAAGAGGATGCTTGTAAAGCATAGCGAGCGGATATTTCTCATCAAAGCCGAAGAACATCTCTTCCTTGCCCTTCACGGGTGAAACGTAGGTATACTTGTGCGCGCTCAGCTCGGTGTATTCGGCGTCAAAGAACTCACGAAGCAGCTCCTCGTCCTCAACACCGCTGAAGTAGAACGTTCCGCCATTGGCTACGTAATCGTAAATATCCTTGCGGTTGTTCTCGTCGATCCCTGCGATAGCGGGCGCAAAAACAAATTTGTACTTACACAGCTCGTCGCTCTTGGTGTTAGGCGTTATCTTATAAGGGACGTGATGCGTGGTAAGTGTTTTAGAAAGGACCTTGGCGCAATTTCCGTTGTGGTAATTCTGCCCCTCGCTATTGTATCTTCCCGTGGTGGAATACCACACGGCAACGTCTCCCACTGCCTCTCCTTTATTAATGTATTTTTCATAAGGCATCTGCGCGCGGTAGGAGTTACCGATAAGCTCTGCCACCTTCATATTGAGCGTTCCTACGGGGTCCATTGCGTCTATAACGAAATTCGCGCCGTGGTGAGCTACGGTCAGGAATATGCTCTGATCCATATACGTCTGAGACTTGCTAAGGGTATGCTGCTTGAGATTTATCGCAAAACGGCTGACCATGTACTCAACAGGCATATTCCGCGTCGCGTTCTGGAAATATTTAATGCAGAAGGAGTTGTCGTAGATATCTCCGTAGATGTCACCGCAGCAATAGTCGCTTTGGTCGCTTACTCCCTCCCACGTGATATTCTTCCAGTCACCCTCTACAGCGTTCGCGTTGTTATGAGACACTGAAAGATGAGGGGCGAGCTCTCTGGTATAATCGGTCACGAATTTACCAAAATCAGCTATCCATTCGTCCCTCTTGCGAATAAATCGCTTCACCTCGGGAAGTGAGAGGTCGTCTGTGTCGGGAAGCGTCGCGATACCCGTCTCAGCCTCAAATCTCTTACGGCAGCTCTCACAATAACAGATACCCGACCAGTACGTCATATCAAAGAACATTCCGTCAAGCGTGAAATAGTCAAGCATCTCATTTATCTGCGCCTTAACGAACTCCCTGTATTCGGGATTGTTTGGGCAGCAGCGACCGTAACGGCTTCCTCTCTGATGATAGGACGTTCCCGTCTCTCTGTCGCTGATAAGTCTCCACTCGGGGTGGCGTTCCTCCTCTATGGTATTAAATATAAGACTGTAATAGCCAACAACGGGAATACCGTCTGCGCGGCACTTGTCCACAAGACGCTTCATCGCGTCCTCTCTGCCCTCAAACGCTCTATGCATAACTCCCACCTTCGTGGGATAATGGCAAAGACCTACGTGAGACTGCAGATAGAGCATAACTCCGTCCACCTCACAGGTCTTAAGGTATTTAAAATAGTCATCGGGGCTGAAGCTCGACAAAAACTCGTCGTTCCAATCGTGTATATGCATATCGACCAAGCTTCGGCGATAGCTCCTCTTATACCACTTTTCCATTTTTTATTTTCCTTTCAAAGTATGATCACTCAAGATAATGATATCATATATCCCTCTGATTGTAAAGAAAAATACGGTTATAAAAATGTAAATTTCGCTCTTTTCAAAAATCAAATTTTGCGTATTGTATTGTAAATAGCGACGTTTTGTGTTAAAATTATAAAAATGACTTTTACGCACAGGAGAACTAATATGCTTAAATTCGACGAAAAGCAATTCACCGAAATAAGCGAGGAATTTTTCAATATAACAAAACTAAAAATAAACCTTTATGACGCAAGCTTCAATCTTGTTTGCGCGCCCGTGACGCACGCCCCCTTTTGCTCGGTGGTGAGAAAGAGCGAGGAGCTGACGGGAAGATGCATCGAATGCGACAGATACGGTCTTGGGGAGTGTAAAAAGCAAAACAGGCTGGTAATATACAAGTGTCATATGGGGCTTACAGAGGCGTGTGTCCCGATAATTCAGGACAACATCGTAATAGGCTATCTTATGCTCGGGCAAACGCTTGAGGAAAGCGACAGAAAGAGCATCGAAGATATCATAAAAAGTCTGCCGGAGCGGCGAGACATAAGCAAGGACGAGCTTCTTGGCGCTCTTTCACAAATGAAGTCGCTGTCAAACAAGTCCCTGCACTCAGCGGCACGGATAATGGAGATGTGCGCCTGCTACCTTTGGATAAAAAATATCGTGCGTGTTCAGCAAAGCACGCTGCAAAATAACATAGTGACGTTTATAAACCAAAATCTGTCGTCTGACGAGCTTACCGTTGAGGGACTCTGCCGCCGCTTCAATATATCGAGAAGCCTGCTGTATTCTATCTCCAAAAAGACGCTCGGTATGGGAATATCCGAATACGTACGCAAGCGTAGGATAGAGGCGGCTAAGGAAATGCTCCTTAAGGGTTCTGTCCCCATCTACCGAATAGCCTCGGACTGCGGCTTTTCCACACCCAGCTATTTTACCAAGGTGTTCTGCGAGCAGGTAGGCTGCCTGCCAAAGGAATATCCCCAAAAATTCAAACAGCTCAGGCAATAGCAAAGCGAAAATCATCATTTTATTATTAAATAAATATCATTTCTCTCTTGACTTTGTACGGTGAAAGTGCTATAATTGCTTGGTGCTTTGAAACAAAGCACTCATAAGTTAGTATGGAGGTTTGCAATGCAGACACTTTTATCTTTATCGATCGCGCTTTTCGTCGGTCTTATGCTGTCGCGTCTCGCAAAGCTTGTCAAGCTTCCCGCCGTCACAGCGTACCTTGTCGCGGGAATACTCATCGGGCCTTATTTTCTTGGCAGACTTGGTATACACGGACTTGGCTTTACAAGCATGGCAGACGTTAAGACCTATTCGCTTCTTGCCGACGTGGCTCTCGGATTTATAGCCTTTTCTATCGGTAACGAGTTCAGGCTTTCACAGCTTAAGAAAACGGGAAAGCAGGCTACCGTTATCGGTATCTTCCAAGCGGTATTCACCACGCTTCTCGTTGACGCCTTTCTTATCGGACTCCATTTCGCGATGGGCGACAAGTTCCCGCTTCCCGTGGCTATCGTGCTCGGAGCGATAGCGTCCGCAACAGCTCCCGCGGCAACGCTTATGGTCGTTCGTCAATACAAGGCTAAGGGTCCCTTGACCGATATTCTTCTGCCTATCGTCGCGCTTGACGACGCTGTCGGTCTTATGCTATTCGCAACGTCGTTCGGCATAGCCAAGGCATTGATATCCGGCAAGATCGACCTTGTCTCGGTCATAGTTGAGCCTCTGCTTGAGGTCGTTCTTTCACTCGCGCTCGGTCTTGTGATGGGACTTTTGTTCAGCTTCTTTGAGAAATTTTTCCATTCTCGTTCAAAGCGTCTTTCTATGTCGGTAACCTTTGTATTCATTACCGTGGCGCTTTCAATGATGGACTTCCACATAGGCAGTGTACATATTGCCTTCTCCTCGCTTCTCGTTTGTATGATGCTCGGCACGATATTTTGTAACGTCTGCGACTTCTCCGAGGAGCTTATGGACAGAGTTGACCACTGGTCAGCTCCCCTTCTCATTCTCTTCTTCGTTATCAGCGGAGCGGAGCTCGAGCTTTCTGTATTTACCGATATCGCGATAGTGATCGTTGGCATAGTATATATCCTCGCGCGCTCGGCGGGTAAATGCTTCGGCGCTTTTTCGAGCTCAAAGCTGGTAGGCTGCGAACCGAGCATCGTAAAATATCTCGGTGTCACTCTGCTTCCTCAGGCGGGTGTCGCGCTCGGTATGGCTATCAAGGCTCATGAGCTTGGCGAGCATGGCGTTATCATTTCCAACATCACGCTTTTCGCGGTTCTCGTATATGAGCTTGTCGGTCCTTTGCTTACAAAGATCGCTCTGACCAAGGCGGGCGATATAAGACCCGAGGGCAAGATCAGCGCAAGAGAGCAGTCAAGGCTTCTCAAGGAGCAGCACGGAACATTTGAAAGACACGCAAAAAAGCATCACTAAAAGCATCTTGTCGGCTGGCGGTACTCCGTCAGCCGCTTGTTTAAAGGAGAAAGCTATGAGCATAAAAAAATGGCTTGATAAAAACACTCACTCTCTTGTCGGAAAGACTGTCGCGGTGAACGGAGCGACAGGCGGAATAGGCAAGCAGCTTTGCGTACATCTCGGCCATCTTGGCGCTGACCTTGTGCTCGTTGACCGAAGCAAGAGCCGCTCCGAGGAGCTTGAGAAACAGCTTTTGTCCGTGTATCCCGAGATATCGGTGAGGCACGTGTACGTCGACCTTGAGGAGATTGAGGAAGTAAAGCGAGCGGCAAACGAGCTTTTGGATATGAATATCGACTATCTCATACTCAACGCGGGGGCATATCACATTCCTCGTCACAGGTGCTCAACGGGATATGGAAACGTCTACCAGATAAACTTCGTTTCTCCCTATTACCTCGCAAGAAGGCTCGCTCCGCACGTGAGCGCAAGGGGCGGCAAGATAGTCGCCGTTGGAAGCATTGCGCACAACTATTCGCATATCGATATGAACGACGTTGACTTTTCCGCGAGACAAAAATCGAGCCTTGTTTACGGCAACGCAAAGCGTTATCTTATGTTCTCGCTTTTCGGTATAAAACAAAGCGAGTGCGTGTCCGTCACCCATCCCGGAATTACGTTCACCAATATCACGGCTCACTATCCAAAGCTCATATTCGCTATCATCAAGCACCCGATGAAGGTCATATTTATGCGCCCTCGCAAGGCAGCGCTGTGTATTCTCAAAGGACTTTTCGAGGACGTGCCGAGCGGCTACTGGATAGGTCCGCGTCTCTTTGACGTCTGGGGATATCCAAAAACAAAAAAGCTTAACACCGTCAAGAGCAGTGAAGCCGAAAGCATACGCCGCATCGCAGAGGAAATATACGACACCGTCGTACGATGACAAAAAGCGAAGGTGGGATCTCGGGCAGACTACGCTCAAGATGACACGCAGGGACAACACCTACCGAAAAAAATAACAAAAGGAGTACGAGCAATCTTGTTCGTACTCCTTTTCACACGCCTTGCCCTGCAAGGTATAGCGTGTTACAACTTTTAGGCATATTGTCGGGCGATAATGATTGATCAGTGATATACCTCGCTTTGCTCGGCGTGATATTTTTGCTTCGCAAAAGTGATATTGCTCCCTACGGTCGCAGTGACATTCTGTTCGCCTACATTCTTTCGACGCGCGTAGCGCATATCACGTCCGAAGGACATATCACTCACCGCTGGTCGAGGTGACAAGGTAACTCCGCTTCGCTCCGTGATACCCACGCCTTTCGCCTTGCAAGCGAGCTTGCAGATCTTCAGGCGGGGTATGCGAACTTGCGGTTGTTGCTTTGCAACAACCAAGTTGATCTTGAATGCCTCGACCAAAAAAGCGAAGAGAACGGACAAGCCGTTCCCTTTGCTTTTTTGGTCGAGGTGACAAGATTCGAACTTGCGACTTCTACGTCCCGAAGCGTAAGATGATAGTTTTTTTCTTGATTTCGGGGGCTTTTCGGGGCTTTCGTGTCCGAAAACGATGCTTTCCGATGCTCCCCGTCGCACTGTTTCCACGTAGTCCGAATCGGTAGATGGTCAAAGGTGTGGTCAAGACCTATTCTGCTTATAAGGAACTCTGGCAGACGGCACCAACTTCGATGCAGGTTCAGTATGAACAGTTTGATCATCAAAGAATATGTTTGCACCAAAAGATTTCAAAACTTCGCTTTTTTCAATTCCACCAAGGAAGAACACCTCATCAATACGAACATTCCATGCTCGCAATGTAAGAACCACTCTTTCATGAGCAGGAGCATTTCTTGCGGTTACAAGTGCAGTTCTTATCGGCACAGCATCCTTGGGGAATTGTTGTTGTATAATTGAAATAGTTTTCAATAATTTTGCAAATGGGCCTTCCGGCAGTGGCTTTTTTGCGTTTGCCTGTTCGTGCTCCGCGAATGCTTGTAATCCTTTTTCTTGATATATACGTTCTGCCTCGTCAGAGAAAATAACCGCATCTCCATCAAAGGCAATACGAATTTGGCTAATATCGTCATCAGCATTGATAGGAAACTGGTCATGGCTACAAATAATACCCGATGCCACGTTTGCATTAATAGCTTCTTGGACATCTTCCTCATTTGCCGACAAAAACAAATCAGTTCGAAATGCGCCCAAATATGGAGAAATAGAGGCACCACCAACTAATGCTGCTCTGCTAATATCCAAATTATAGTGTTCAATGGAATTAAAGATTCGCAGACTTGTATCGGCACTGTTCTTAGACATAATTATAATTTCTGTTAAATATCGCCCTTCCGCATTTAATTGCTGCAAGGCTTTAATCAAAGGAAAGGCAGTGCCTGGTTTTAGTATATCTTTTTCATGTTCTATTTGGTAAGAAGAGTATGCGTCCAAGCCATCGTCTTCAAAAATTCTGTTTTCCGCCTCCAAATCAAATAGTGCTCGAGAGGAAACTCCAATTACTAATTTATCATCAAGTCTCAACGGCATGAGAATCACCTCCGGTATTTGTTATGATACGATATAGATAGACTAACTTAATAAATTTATTATATCATAAAATCACAAAATCTGCAAGTATTTGACATTAAAAGTTAAATAGTAAGTAGACACATGTTCAATATGCAAATTTTGCATCGAAGAAGGCAAAGAAACCGCATCGTTGAGAAAGTTCAAAAAAGGAGTTGACAAAGCAACTCCGTCGTGATATAATAATAACGGAGAGAACCGATGACGGTTGCCTCCCAACTAAATAGTTAAAAGAATTAACCGCTTAACTTTGATCGGCAGAGGCGGTTAATTCTTTTTATTA